>NZ_CP018221.1:3235000-3381342 GCF_001890385.1 Tardibacter chloracetimidivorans
TTAATCCTCCATAATGGAACATGAAGGTCGGGGGATTGGCTAGGTCCCCGTGCGGGGGTCGGGGTCATGAAAATCGGAAAGAACATCGGGGCTGCCGTCGTCGCGGTGGCCATGTTTTGTATGAGCGCTTCCGAGGCGGAGGCGGGGTCAGGCTGCTGGCAGGCGAGCCAAGTCGCCGCCGCCAAGGTCCGCGACCTGCAGACGCGAATGATGGTGGCCGGGCTCAAATGCCGCGGCTATGGACCAGAGATGCTGGCGGCCTACAACCGCTTTGTCGTTGTCCATCGCGCCAGCATCCAGCGGCACAACGACGTTCTTCGCGCTCGCTTTATCCGCATGGACGGGCGGTCGGCGGGCCAGCGCGGCTATGATCGCTATGCGACGGCGCTCGCCAATGCCTATGGCGCGACGAGCGCCGATCCGGCGGCCTGCGGGGAAATGGTGGGACTGGCGAAACGCGCCGCAACCGCTCGCGCGATCGATCTTGTCGCGCTTGCCGAAGACCATGGGCTTGAGCCGGAGATGAAGGGCGGAGCCTGTCCCGTACGGATGGCCAGCAGTAGATAGCCTCGGGCGCGTCTTTCTGTTGACAGGCGGTTGTCCTCTTCCGCCTCTCGCGCTGAGGCAGGTCATTGCAGCCTGCCCATTTTATTGGGCCCGGCGCCGCTCGGTATTTGCATCTGCCCGCGCAGGGGGGTAGGAGGGGCCGCTTCGTGACCCACCTCATATATAGATATTGTTATGAGTCGGACGCGAGGTGCTGGATTCGAGAGCAGGAGCATTATCGTGGCCACCCAGATCGCGGGCGACTTCACCGACTTTGAGGTCAAGGACATTTCCCTTGCTGCATGGGGCCGCAAGGAGATTGAGATCGCCGAGACCGAGATGCCGGGCCTTGTCGCGCTTCGCGGCGAATATGGCGCCTCAAAGCCGCTGAAGGGCGCGCGCATCACCGGCTCACTGCACATGACCATCCAGACGGCGGTGTTGATCGAGACGCTGGTGGAGCTTGGCGCGGACGTCCGCTGGGCCTCGTGCAACATCTTTTCGACTCAGGATCATGCGGCGGCGGCGATCGCGGCGGCCGGCATCCCGGTGTTCGCCTTCAAGGGTGAAACGCTTCAGGAATACTGGGATTATGTCGTCCGCATTTTCGACTGGGGCAGCGACACCACCGCCAACATGATCCTCGACGACGGCGGCGACGCGACCATGTTCGCGCTCTGGGGCGCGCGGGTGGAGGCGGGCGAGACGCTGTTCACCCCGTCGAACGAGGAGGAGGAAATCTTCTGCGCGGTGCTGACGCGCTTCCTTGCCGAACGGCCGGGCTATCTCACCAAAACGGTGAAGACCATCAAGGGCGTGTCGGAAGAGACCACCACCGGCGTCCACCGCCTTTATGAGCTGGCGAAGACCGGAAAGCTTCCCTTCCCGGCGATCAACGTCAACGACAGCGTCACCAAGTCCAAGTTCGACAATCTCTATGGCTGCAAAGAATCGCTCGTCGACGCGATCCGCCGCGCCACCGACGTGATGCTGGCGGGCAAGGTGGCCTGCGTCGCGGGCTTCGGCGATGTCGGCAAGGGTTCGGCGGCGTCGCTGCGCAATGGAGGCGCGCGCGTGCTGGTCACCGAAGTCGATCCGATCTGCGCGCTGCAGGCGGCGATGGAAGGCTATGAAGTCGTGACGATGGAAGAGGCGACCCGGCGCGCCGACATCTTCGTCACCGCCACGGGCAACATGGACGTCATCACCGTCGATCACATGCGGGCGATGAAGGATCGCGCGATCGTCTGCAACATCGGCCACTTCGACAGCGAGATCCAGATTGCCGGCCTCGCCAACATGAAGTGGGACGAGATCAAGCCGCAGGTGGACGAGGTCGAGTTTCCCGACGGCAAGAAGATCATCGTGCTGGCCAAGGGCCGGCTGGTGAACCTGGGCTGCGCGACGGGCCATCCCAGCTTCGTCATGTCGTCCAGCTTCACCAATCAGGTGCTTGCGCAGATCGAGCTTTGGACCAAGAGCGGCGAATATGAGAACAAGGTCTATGTGCTGCCCAAGCACCTGGACGAAAAAGTGGCCGCGCTGCACCTGGAAAAGCTGGGCGTGAAGCTGACGACGCTCACGGAAAAGCAGGCCGCCTATATCGGCGTCGCCACCAGCGGGCCGTACAAGCCGGATCATTACCGCTACTGACGACTTTTCGAACTGCCGACAACGGCGCCGGTCCATCATCGGATCGGCGCCGTATTTGTTTCACGCCGCCACGGAAAGGCGGTTCCCACCCTTCCTTCAAATGGTTAGTGGTGGAGGCCGTGGGAAGCAGGGGTTTATGGCTGATACCGGCTGCGGCCGGGTCGATGTGCGCCGCGATGCCGGCCGCCGCCGCCACAGGCGCGTTCGGCCGCGAGACGCTGGGCCTGTCTCCTGTCACCCTTATCGGGCTTGTCACCGGCGTCTGGCTGGTCGGCGCTGCATGGGCGGTCGCGCGGTCGATCCGCTGGGCGTCCGAGGCGCGTCTGGCCGGTCGCGCCAACGCGCGGCTCAAGGCGCTGGTGGCCGCCGCGCCCGCGGCCTATCTGCTCGTTTCCCGCGACCGGAAAACCGCTTCGTCCGCTTCGTTGCTCCCGCTGATGGGCCTTTCTGCCGAGCCGCAGAGCCTGCACGATCTCCACGGCCTTGATGATCGCATAGAGGCGAAGGATATCGCCGGGCTGATCGACGACATCGCAAGCATGCCAGTCAGCGGGCGGCCGTTCGCAAGGCTGCTGCACGCCAAGGGCGAGGACCGCATCTTCAGGGCCGAGGGGCGGATCGCCGAGCCGGAGCTGGTCGGTGACGGGGGCGTCGTGGTCTGGTTCTCGGACGTCACCGAATGGCAGTCGGAGCGGGATAGTCTGGCCGGGCGCGTGGATCAGATGTCAACGGCGCTCACGGCCATTTCCGCGCTGATCGAAGCCGCGCCTTTCCCGATCTGGCACCGCCGGGGCGATGGCGTGCTGACGCTCGTCAACAGCGCTTATGTGAGTGCGGTGGAGGCACCAAGCGCGGCCGAGGCGGTGGCGCGTGGGGCAGAGCTGTTCGACGATTCAAGAGGTATGGCGCCTCGCGAAGCCGCGGTCCAGGCAAAGGCCGACAACCGCCCCCTGGTGCGTACCGCGCCCGCGATCGTCGCTGGCGAACGCCGGATGTTTCGCGTGCTGGACGTGCCGCTGGGGGGAGCGGGCGTGGCGGGCTTTGCCTTCGACATTGAGGATCTGGAGCAGACCCGCGCCGAGCTGCTGCGCTTTTCGCGCGCGCAACGCCACACGCTGGATCGGCTGTCCGCCGGAGTCGCGCAGTTCGGCGCGGACCGGACGCTCGTGTTCTTCAACCAGCCGTTCGCCCGCATCTTTGCGCTTGAGCCGGAATGGCTGGCGGAACGGCCGGAGTTCGATCGCCTGCTCGAGCGGATGCGCGAGAAGCGGCGCATCCCCGAGCAGCGCGACTTCCTGAGCTGGCGCAACGAGCGGCGGCAGTGGTTCACCACTGCTTCGGAGGCGATCGAGGAGACATGGGCGCTTCCCGAAGGTTCCCATCTGCGCGTTTTCGCCCAGCCGCATCCCGATGGCGGGTTGCTCGTCATCTTCGAGGACCGGACCGAGCAGTTCCGCCTCGCCAGCTCGCGCGACACGCTGCTCCGCGTCCAGGCGGCGACGCTCGACAATCTGTTCGAGGCGGTCTGCGTGTTCGCCGCCAACGGCAGGCTGCAGCTGTGGAACAGCCGGTTCGCCGACATGTGGGGGGTTCGCCACGAGGAGCTTCAGGAGCATCCTGCGATCGACCAGCTTGTCTCCATCGCCTCCCAGGCGCTCGCACGGCCGGAACGGGCGGAGATGCTCAAGCACTTCGTCCGCTCCGCCACCACCGACCGCCGCCAGCGCAGCGGCCGCCTGTCGTTGAAGGACGGGCGGCATCTGGAGTTCGCCGCCGTGCCGCTGCCCGACGGCAACGCCCTTTTCACCATGCTCGACATCACCGACAGCCGCCGCATCGAATCGGCGCTGCGGGAACGGAATGAAGCGCTGGAAGCGGCCGACCGACTGAAATCCGCCTTCGTCGCGAATATGAGCTATGAATTGCGGACTCCGCTGACCTCGATCCTCGGCTTCAGCGAAATGCTGACCGGCGGCTATGCGGGCGATCTGAACGGTCAGCAGGGCGAATATATGCGCGCCATCCTGGAATCGGCGGATCGGTTGCAGGGGCTGATCGACAACATCCTAGACCTCGCCATTTCCGACGCGGGCGCGCTGGAGCTTGATATCCAGCCGGTGGAGGTGAAGGCGCTGGTCGATGCCGCGGTCGCAGCCAAGGCGGATATGCTGGCCGAAAAGCAGCTGGACCTGAATGTGCGGGTGCGCGCCAATGCCGGGCGCATCGAATGCGACGAGCGAAGGTTGAGCGCCAGCCTTCATCACCTGCTGTCGAACAGCATCAACTTCACGCCTGCGGGCGGCCGGGTGATGGTGCTCGCCGAGGGAAGCCGCGAGGGGGTTCGAATCACCGTGTCCGACAGCGGCATCGGCATTGCGCCTGAACAGCAGGAGCGGGTGTTCAGTCCGTTCAACCGCGAGGATGAAGGCGTCGGCTCGTCGATCGGCGGCCTTGGGCTGGCGCTGGTCCGCCGCTATGTCAGCCTGCATGGCGGCACGGTGGAGCTTCATTCCGAAGTCGGATCGGGAACGACGGTGACGCTCGCCATCCCCCGGCATCACAGGCCCGCATGATCGAGCTTTCCGGCGAAGAGGCGATGCGCGCATTCGGGGCGCGGCTCGCCGGCTGCCTCCGCACGGGCGATGTCGTGGCGTTGAGCGGCGATCTTGGCGCGGGCAAGACAACGCTGGCGCGCGGCGTTCTGGAAGGGCTTGGCCTTGCGGCCGAAGCGCCCAGCCCCAGCTTCACCCTTGTCCAGAGTTATGCCCCGCCCGAGGTGCGATTGCCCGTCTGGCATGTCGATCTCTACCGCCTCTCGCATCCCGAAGAGGCGGAAGAACTGGGACTGGACGAGGCGCTTTCCGAAGGGGCGCTGCTGATCGAATGGCCCGAGCGGCTGGGAAGCTGGCTGTGGCCGGACGCGCTTGTCATCCGCATCGATGGGGCAGGCGGAGACCGGAGGCGCTTGACAGCAACCGTGCCGCCCGCTTGGGGAGGACGATGGCCTCCCCGATGATCCCGCCGCCCGCCGCACCCGCGTTTCTTGCCCGCTCAGGCTGGGCGGACGCCGATATTCTGCCGCTGGCGGGCGACGCTTCCTTCCGCCGCTATTTTCGCGTGGTACAGGGCGGCCGCACCGCCGTTCTGATGGACGCGCCTCCGGAACATGAGGACAGCCGCCCGTTCCTCGCCATCGCCGCCCATCTGCGCGGGCTGGGCTTTTCCGCGCCGGACGTGCTGGCGAAGGATATGGACAAGGGTCTGATCCTGCTGGAGGATTTTGGCGACGCCCGCGTCAATCCGCTGCTGGAGCGCGAGCCGGGGCTGGAGCGCGGCATCTACGAGCGCGCGATCGATCTTCTGGCCGAACTGCACCGCTCACCCCCCGGCAATGTGCCCGCCTATGACGCCGCCGTGCTTCATCGCGAGGCGGGACTGCTAACCGAATGGTACGCCCCCGCGCTTGGGGTGGCGGTGGATGCCCCCGCCTTTGCCACCGCGTGGGAGCAAGCGCTTGGCCCGGTGCTGGAACAGACTGCGCGCCGGCCCGTGCTGGTGCTGCGCGACTATCACGCCGACAATCTGATGTGGCTGCCGGATCGCGCGGGCATCAGGGCGCTTGGCCTGCTCGATTTTCAGGACGGGCTTGCCGGGCACCCCGCCTATGATCTTGTCTCGCTGCTTCAGGACGCGCGGCGCGACGTCGCGCCCGAATTGGAGGAAGCGATGATCCGGCGCTATGTCGCAGCGGCGGGCGTGGCCGACGCCGACGCCTTTCGCGCGGCCTATGAAGTGCTTGGCGCGCAACGCAACACCAAGATCCTCGGCATCTTTACCCGGCTGTGGAAGCGCGACGGAAAGCCCGGCTACCTCGCATTCCAGCCGCGCGTATGGGGCTGCCTGGACCGCAATCTCGCGCATCCGGCGCTTGTCCCGGTCCGGCAATGGTTCGATGCCAATCTGCCCGCTTCGGCACGGGCAGAGGCGTGGAGGGAAAAAGCATGAGCCGGTTTCGCCGCCCGCTTGCGCTGAGGCCCAGCCCGGCGGTCGACATGCCCGGGACGGCGATGGTGCTGGCGGCCGGGCTTGGCAAGCGCATGCGGCCGCTCACCGCGACACGGCCAAAGCCGCTGGTGGAGGTGGCCGGGCGCACGCTGCTCGACCGCGCGCTGGATCGGCTGCGCGCCGCGGGGATCAGCCAGGCCGTGGTCAACGTCCATTATCTGGCCGACGCGCTTGAGGCGCATCTGAAGTCGCGCCCGCAGGATATGGATATCCGCATTTCCGACGAGCGGACGAAGCTGCTGGAGACGGGCGGCGGAGTCGTTCATGCGCTGCCGCTGATCGGCGACGACCCGTTCTACATCGTCAACAGCGACAATCTGTGGGTGGACGGTCCGGTCGACACATTGCGACTACTTGCCCAGCGCTGGAACGCAGATGAAATGGACGCGCTGCTGCTGATGGTGCCGCTGGCGCGCGCCAACTGCCACACCGGCTTCGGCGATTTCCACATGGACCCAAGCGGCAGGGTCTCCCGCCGCAGGGCCGGCCGGGTCGCGCCCTTCGTCTTCACCGGAGTGGAGCTGGTGTCGAAACGCCTGTTCGACAATCCGCCCGAAGGCGCGTTCTCGATGAACCTGCTGTGGGACAGGGCGATCGAGGCGGGCCGCTGCTACGGAATCTCTCATCAGGGCCTGTGGTTCGATGTCGGCACGCCGCGCGCCCGCGCGCAAACCGAAGCGATGATTACGCATGGCTGAGGGCGCAAGGCCCAGCGTCTCCACTATTCCCCCGCACAGGGCCTTTGTCGATGCGCTTGCCGCAGGGCTGCTCGCAAGGGCGGGGGATGATCCGATGGTGTTGGCGCGGGGGCTGGTGCTGTTGCCCAACAACCGCTCCTGCCGCGCGCTGTCGGACGCCTTCGTCCGGCGGCTCGGCACGCGCGGGCTGCTGCTGCCGCGCATGGCGCCGATCGGCGGCCTCGATCTGGACGAGGCGGTCGGCGTCGCTTTCGACGATCTTGGCCACGCGGCCGAAATCCCCGCCGCCATCGACGGATGCGCGCGGCGGCTGATGCTTGCGCGGCTGGTCCAGCGCTTCGGCGATCTGGAAGGGCGGCCGATGGGCGCGGCGGAGGCGGTGCGGCTGGCGGGCCAGCTTGCCCGCACGCTCGACCAACTCGTGGCCGAGGAAGTGCCCGCTTCGCGGCTTGCGGAGGCAGTGCCTGAAAATGTCGCGGCGCACTGGCAGCAGACGCTGAAGTTCCTCCGCATCGTGACCGAGCAATGGCCGGAGGTTCTGAGCGGCCTGGGCCAGACCGATGCGGTGGCCAGGCGCAACCTGATGTTCGACGGCCTTGCCCGGTGCTGGCGGGACGATCCGCCTCCCGGCTTTGTCATAGCGGCGGGCATCACCACATCCGCCCCCGCCGTCGGCCGCCTGCTGCGCGTGATCTCGCGTCTGCCAGATGGGGAAGTCGTGCTGCCGGGGCTGGACCTCGGCATGGCAGATGAGGAGTGGGATCTTCTCGGGCCGGTCGAGACCGGCGACGGGCGCGTCTATCATTGCGAAAGCCATCCGCAGTTCCAGTTGAAGCTGCTTCTCGACCATATGGGCGTGGGCCGGGGCGAAGTGACGCGCTGGCGCTGGGGAGGCGGGCGTGATGCGCCTGCCGCCCGCACGCGCGCGGTGGAGGCGGCGATGACCCCGGCTGAAACCACCGGCAAATGGCAGGATATGTCCGCGCGCGACCGCCGCATTCCGGGCGTGCGCTTCTTTGAAGCGGCGACTCCGGGGGAAGAGGCGCAGGCGATCGCGCTTGCCCTGCGCCGCGCGCTCGATACGCCGGAGCAGACTGCAGCGCTCGTCTCGCCGGATCGCGGGCTCGCCCGCCGCGTGGCCGCGCACCTGAAGCGCTGGGGAATCGCGATCGACGATTCCGCCGGCCTGCCGCTTTCCCGCACGCCCGCCGGGGCATTTCTTGCGCTGTTGGCAGATGCGGCGGCGGAACGGTTTGCGCCGGTCGCCCTGCTTGCCTTGCTGAAGCACCCGCTGATCCGCGCGGGCGAGGAGCGGCTGGGCTGGCTGGAGGAGGTGCGCGCACTCGACAAGGCGTTGCGCGGCCCCCGCCCCGGCGCGGGGCTGGACGGGATCGCCACGCACCTGGCCCAACTCGCCGCTCTCCAGGGCCCGCACTGGCTTGATCGCGAGGAGCGACTGGCGCTTGCGGGTTGGTGGGCGACCGTGGAGCCGCTGCTGCGTCCGCTTGAGCAGGCATTCGCGGAACGGCGGGTCACATTGACCGCGCTTGTCGAGGTGCTGATCGCGGCTGGCGAAACCCTGTGCGGCGATGCGCTTTGGGCGGGCCCGGCGGGGCGCGCGGCATCGGACCTGCTTGTCCGGCTCGGCCAGCATGGCGGTGCGTTGGGAGAGGTCGATCCGGCTGAACTGCCCGCCCTTCTTGTCCATATGATGGACGAGGTGGCGGTCCGCCCGCCGGCGGGCGGGCATCCCCGCCTTGCTATTTACGGACTGATCGAAGCGCGGCTGCAACGCGCCGACCTGATGATCCTCGGCTCGCTCAACGAAGGCGTGTGGCCCGCGCTTCCTTCGCCCGATCCGTGGCTCGCCCCCCGTATCCGGGCGGAGCTTGGGCTGCCGGGGCTGGAGCGGCGCATCGGCCTTGCCGCGCATGATTTCGTTTCGGCACTCGGTGCGCCGCAGGTTCTCGTCACCCGCGCCCGGCGCGATGTGTCGAAGCCGACCATCGCCTCGCGCCTGTGGCTCAGGCTTGAGGCGATGACGGGCGGAATGCCGCGCCAGCCGCTGCTTCCCGGCTGGGCGGCCGGGCTGGACGCACCGCAAGGAAAGGCGCGGCCGGTCGGCCGCCCTGCACCCCGCCCCCCGGCGGATCAGCGGCCGAAGAAAATCTCGGTGACTGCGGTCGACAAGCTGAAGGCCGATCCTTACGAGTTCTACGCAAAGCACATCCTGCGGCTCGTCCGGCGCGATCCTGTGGATGTCGATCCGTCGGCGGCCGATCGCGGCAATGCGATGCACGCGATCATGGAAGCCTGGGTGAAGGAGGACGGCGGCCGCGACCCGGCGCTCCTGATCGCCCGCGCGGAAAAGATGATCGGCGACTGGACAGAGCATCCGCTGCTTCGCGTGCTGTGGCAGCCGCGCGTCCTCCGGGCTGTGCAATGGGCGGCGGAACAGCTTGGCAGCGACATGGCCGACGGCTGGCTTCCCGTGGCTGTCGAGGCAAGGGGCGAGCGCACGCATGCCGGCGTCGCACTCAACGGCCGGGCCGATCGCATCGATGCGCGGGACGGCGCGCTGCGGATTGTGGATTACAAGACGGGCAAGCCGCCGTCGACGCGCCAGTTGAAGGCGGGCTTCGCCTTACAGCTTGGCCTGCTGGGTTGGCTGGCCGATCAGGGCGCGTTCGATCCGGTCACCGGCACTGCGCTCCGGTTCGATTACTGGCGGCTGTCTGGCGGGCGCGAAAAACCGGGCGAGGCGCGCAGCGCGCTGAAGGAGAAGAAGAGCGACTGGATCGAGCCGGAGGCGTTCGCGGCCTTCTGCGCCGCCGAGTTTGCGGACGCCGCCGAAAAATATCTGACCGGCACGCAGCCGTTCGTCGCAAAGCTCCACCCGCAATATGCGCTCTTTTCGGACTACGACCAGCTTGCCCGCGTCGCCGAATGGCTGGGGCGCGAGAGGACCGGCGATGGCTGACGCGCGCAAGAGCTATCCGCTGCTCGACAATCAGGCGGTCGCGGCCGATCCGCGCAAGCACGCCTGGGTGTCCGCCTCGGCTGGCACCGGCAAGACACAGGTGCTCACTGCCCGTGTGCTCCGGCTGCTGCTGAACGGGGCGGACCCGGCGGGCATCCTCTGCATCACCTTCACCAAGGCGGGGGCGGCCGAAATGGCCGAGCGGCTGAACGGCGTCCTCGCGCGCTGGGTGCGCTGCCCGGACAAGGAACTGCGCCAGCACCTGTTCAACCTTGGCGAGCCCAATGACGACCAGATGATCGCCCGCGCGCGCACCTTGTTCGCCCGTGTGCTGGAAGCGGCGGGGGGCCTCAGGATCGAGACGATCCACGCCTTCGCCCAGTCGCTGCTCGCCGCCTTTCCGATGGAAAGCGGGGTTGCGCCGGGCTTTGCCGCGCTGGACGAACGATCGACCGAGGTGCTGAAGCGCCGGGTGCTGGCCGAGGTGCTGGTGGAGGCGGAACGCACCGGCGATCCGATTCTGGATGATTTCCGGGCGATCAGCGTCCGCATGGGGGACGGCGGCAAGCTGATGCAGATGCTGGGGCGCATGACGAACCATGCTGCCGCGCTGCAGGCCTTCCGCTCGCGCGAGGAGATCACCCCCCGGCTCAGGCGCTTCCTTGACGTGCCCGAGGATGTCGACGGCGCGATGGCGGCAGCCTGCGCGGACAGCAGCTTCCCGGTTGAGATCGTCCGCCGGATCGCGGCCGCCAATGCCGCCTGGGCCACGAAAACGGGCCTTACCCATGCCGATGTGATCGCCGCCTGGCTTGCCGCCTCTCCGGCGGATCGCGCGCGGCTCCTGCCGGATCTTCTTTCGGTCGCCTGTACGAAGGACGGGAAGCTGCGGGCCGTTCAGAAGGGGCAGAGGGGGACCGAACCGGAATATGCGTCGCTGTGCGAGCGGCTGCACGACAGCTGCTCGGCAATACTCGATCTTCGCGCTCGCGCAGATCTGGCCGAATGGCTTGGGGTGACGCTTCGCGCGGGCTGGCAGGTGGCGCAGGGCTATGCCGCCGAGAAGGAGCGTCAGGGCGTCATCGATTATGGCGACATGATCGAACGCGCCGCCGCCCTGCTTTCCGGCGACGGCATGGGCGCATGGGTGCGCTACAAGCTGGACCAGAAGCTGGATCATATCCTGATCGACGAGGCGCAGGACACCAACCGCGCGCAATGGACCATTGCGTCCCGGCTGACGGAGGAGTTCTTCGCGGGCGAGGGCGCGCGCGGGCTGCGGCGCACGGTCTTCGCGGTCGGCGATTTCAAGCAGGCGATCTTCAGCTTTCAGGGCACCGATCCGCGCGAGTTCGATCAGGCGCGGCAATGGTTCGACGGTCAGGTCCGCCAGTCGGGCGGGCGCTTGCACGATCTGGACCTTGCCCAGTCCTTCCGCTCGACGGGCGCGGTGCTGGATGTCGTCAACCGGCTGATCGCCGATCTCGGCCCCGAGGCGTTCGGGCTGGACCGGGGCATTCCGCTTCACCAGACCAGCAGGACGGGTGAGGCGGGGCAGGTCATTCTGCTGCCGCCGACGCGCGAGGCGCTGCCGGACGAAGACGATCAGGAAGACGCGCCCGAAGGCGAGGAGGAATGGGTCGGCGGCCATGAACGGCTGCATGCGCAAAAGCTCGCCCGACAGATCGCGGAATGGGTCGATCCCGTAAATCCCTTCCGGCTGGAGGCGAAGGGCCGGCCGTTGAAGGCCGAGGACATATTGGTGCTGGTCCGCTCGCGCGGCGATTTCACCGCCCTGCTTGTCGCCCGGCTGCATGAGGAAGGCGTTGCAGTCGCGGGCGTGGACCGGCTGCGGCTCACGGCCCCGCTCGCCGTGCAGGACATGCTTGCGCTTATCCGCTTCGCGCTTCAGCCGGGCGACGATCTGACGCTTGCGACATTGCTGGTGTCGCCGCTGATCGGGCTCTCGCAGGATCAGCTTCTGACGCTGGCCCATGATCGCCGGGGCGGCCTGTGGCGGCGCTTGCGGCAGGCTGCCGAGACCGATCCCGCGATGAAGGCGGCGGCCGACTGGCTGCTCGCGGTGCTTGCGATGGCGGATTTCGCCGCTCCCTACGAATTTCTTGAAACGGTGCTGTCCGGCCCGCTCGACGGGCGAAGGTGGCTGCTCCGGCGGCTGGGCGAGGAAGCGCGCGACCCGCTGGATGAGTTGCTGAATGCAGCGCTCGCGTTCGAGGCGGCGAACCTCCCTTCGCTCCAGGGCTTTCTCGACTGGGTGGAGCGGGAAGACGTGGAGGTGAAGCGCGATCCGTCCGCTCCGCGCGACGCGGTCAGGATCATGACGGTGCATGGCTCCAAGGGATTGCAAGCGCCGCTTGTCGTCCTTGCCGATGCGACCAAGGACCCTGACCGCAACGCCGCCGATCACGCGATGGTGGCGATGGCGAACGGAGCCTTGCCCTTGCCCCTGCATTGCTCCCCCAAGGAGGCGCGCGGGCCGGTTGCTGAGGCCTTTGCCGATGCGGCCGAACGCGCCCGGCAGGAACATTGGCGGCTGGCCTATGTCGCAATGACCCGCGCCGAGGATGTGTTGGTCGTCTCCGGTTCGCTTGGCCCCAGGGCCAGGGGGCAGGTTCCGGACGCAAGCTGGTATGCCGCCGCCGCGCGGGCGATGGAGGGGCTGGAGGCGGATGGGGTTCCGCATCCCGGCTGGGGCGAGATGCGCGTCTATCGGACGGGCAAGGGCCGCGCCGCCGCGCGAAAGCCGCGCGCGCCGCTGCCGCTTCCGGTCCTTCCGGAATGGGTCCACGCCTCGCCCCCGCCAGAGCAGGCACCGCCGCGCCCGCTTGCGCCCTCGTCGCTTGGCGAGGACAGCGTCACCGATCCGCCGCTCCCGCCGGCCGCTGCTGATGCGGCGCGCCGGGGCTCGCTGCTTCACGGATTGTTCGAGCGGCTGCCCGCCGCCCCGCCCGCCCGCCGCCGCGATCTTGCCGAACAATGGCTGTCGCGGCCGGGGCGTGAACCCGATTCAGCGCGCCGCGCCGTGCTGGTCGACGCTGCGATGCGGGTGATCGACGATCCCGCATTCGCCGACATTTTCGCTCCGGACGCGCTCGCCGAAGCGCCGGTCGCCGCGGTTGTCGGGGAAACGGTGGTGGCGGGTACGGTGGACCGGCTGCTGGTCACGGACGGCCATGTGCGGGTGATCGATTTCAAGACGGGCAGCCGCGTTCCCGCCGGGCTGGCAGAGGTGCCGGTCTATCATCTCCGGCAGATGGCCGCCTATGTCGCCGCGCTGGAAACGGTCTTTCCCGGCCGTTTGGTGGAGGCCGCGCTGCTCTATACCTCGGGGCCACGGCTGATCCGGCTGGAAGAGGACGTGCTTTCGCCGCACCGGCCCATGCCAAGAGCGGCTATCAGCGGCTGAAGACGTTATTGGCGCGTCGCATGTTGTACGGCGGCGCTGCACCACCTAGATTTGAACGACACATTGGAGATTCCGACCCATGGCCACCAAGAAAGTCACCGACGCTTCGTTCCACAGCGACGTCATTTCCAGCAGCACGCCGGTGCTGGTCGATTTCTGGGCGGAATGGTGCGGCCCGTGCCGCATGATAGGCCCGGCGCTGGAGGAAATTGCCCATGAGCTGGGCGGGAAGGTGACGATCGCCAAGCTCAACATCGACGAAGACCCCGACGCTCCCGCCCGCTATGGAGTGCGCGGCATCCCGACGATGATCCTGTTCAAGGGCGGCGAAGCGGTGGCGACCAAGGTGGGCGCTGCGCCCAAGAGTCAGCTCAAGAGCTGGCTTGAGGGTGAGCTGGCCTAGTCTCAGGCTGGGAGTGGCCGTCATACTGAACCCGTTTCAGCATCCGGCCCAAACCCGTTCAGATCCTATACCGCATGGGTTGCCAGCCTGGATGCTGAAGACTCTGTGTGCGTAACCGAGACCGTGGTTCCCGGATAGCCGCCCTCCGTCTCCACGGCGGCGCCCAGCTGATTGGCCAGGGCTTCGACGATACTGGTGCCCAGGCCGGGTTTGGCCCCGGCAAGGGTCTCGGGCGTTCCGACGCCATTGTCACTGACCGACAATGTCCAGTCCGATCCATGCGAATGATAATCGACGAGGATCTTGCCGCTGCGATCACCGGGAAAGGCATGTTTCAGCGCGTTGATGACGAGTTCGGTTACGATCAGCCCCAAGCTGACCGACATATCGGCATTCACGGCGCTGCCGTCCGCGGTCACCGCGATCGACACCTGATCATGATCGTGGATCATCGATGCGCTGAGGCTCTCGCAAAGCTGGGTGAAATAACTGCGCAGCTCGACATCGCCCAGGCTCGATGCCGCGAGCTGTTGCTGGAGGCTGGCGATCGACATGACCCGGCTGTGGGCATCGTGGAGATGGCCGCGCGCCTCCTCTGACTGCACCCGCCGCGCGCTTTGCATGAGCACGCTGGCGATGATCTGGAGGCTGTTGGCGACGCGGTGCTGAAGCTCCTGGAGCAGGATCGCCTTCTCGCGCAGCAGGTCGTCCTTGAGCTTCTCGCTGCTGCGAGCATCGGTGACGTCGGATATGGTCAGCAGCAGGCGGACCTGTTCCATGTCGCCATAGTCGAGCTTCTGGGCATTGAGCACCAGCCGTCGGGGTGCGGCGGCACCCTTGAGGTCCATCTCATAAGCCTCGATCCTTGCGTGGCCCGACAGGGTGGCGCCAAGCAACGAGCGAAGTTGCGGCACATCCCATTCGCCTGCGCCGAGCGTGAATAGCGGCCGTCCTTCTGCGTTCTGGGGATCAAGGCCAAAGGCACGATAAAAGGAGGTGCTGCCGGCGATTACGGTCAGATCCCCGTCAAGCAGGAGGGCCGGCGCGGGCGACGAGGCAAGGATTGCCAGCGCCAGATTGCGCTCGACGTCTGGATGGATGGCTCGGTTCACGATGATGCCCCCTTTCCGGGAGCCCGAAAGCTTGCGGGGTGAAAGCTGGGTCCGGGTACTCGCGAGCCGCCTCAAGGTGAGCGCAAAGACTCGCAGAAGCACATTAGCACGGTTCGCGTCCAAACCCGGCCTCTATTCGGAGAGGCCTTTCGCTGCGGGACGTTTTCGTTTCAGCTCCGATAGTCGGCGTTGATGCTGATGTAGCCGTGCGTCAGATCGCACGTCCACACAGTGGCGCGGCCGCCCCTAAGGCCGATGTCGACTCCGATCTCGATCTCGCTGCCCTTCAGATGCGCGGCCACCGGCGCTTCGTCATAGCCCTCGACGGCAAGGCCGTGGCGCGCCACCTCAGTCATCCCGAAGCGGATTGAAAGCAGGTCGCGCTCGGCCGGTTCGCCGGCCTTGCCGACGGCCATCACCACGCGGCCCCAGTTCGCGTCCTCGCCCGCCATTGCTGTTTTTACCAGCGGCGAGTTGGCGATCGACATGGCGATGCGATGGGCGCTTGCGTCGCTCTCCGCGCCGGTGACGTCCACGGTGATGAACTTCGACGCGCCCTCGCCGTCGCGGACGACCTGCTGGGCAAGATCGATGCACAGGTCGGTCAGCGCCGCCTGAAAGGCGTCGGCTCCGGGGTCGTCAACGGAGGTGAGCGGCGCATTGCGCGCCTTGCCCGTCGCAAAGGCGAGGACGGTGTCGGACGTGGAGGTGTCGCCATCCACGGTGATGCAGGAATAGCTCTGCCGGTTCGCCGCGCCCAGCATCTGCTGGAGAAAGGCCGCGTCCACCGCCGCATCGGTGAAGATGAAGCCGAGCATGGTCGCCATGTCGGGCGCGATCATGCCCGAACCCTTGATGATGCCGACGATGTTCACCGTCCTGTCGCCGATCACCGCCGACCGGGCCGCAGCCTTGGGGAAGGTGTCCGTCGTCATGATGGTGGCGGCCGCTTCTTCCCAGGTGGCGCGCTCGCTGCAAAGCACCGAGTCGATCCCCGCCTCCGCCTTGTCGATCGGCAACGGCACGCCGATGACGCCCGTCGATGCGACGAACACGTCCGACGGCTGGCAGCCAAGCGCCTTGGCGACGCGCGCCGTGATCGCCTCGACCGCCGCCCGGCCGCGATTTCCGGTAAAGGCGTTGGAATTGCCCGCATTCACTACCAGCGCCCGCGCGCGGCCCAGCGGCAGGGCGGTGCGGCACCAGTCGACTTCTGGCGACGGGCAGCGCGATTTCGTCGTCACGCCGGCGACGGTCGTTCCCTCGTCAAGGGCGGCAAAGGTCAGGTCCGCCCGGTCCCAGCCCTTGTAGCCCGCTCGCGTGACTGCAAGCCGCACGCCGGGAACCGGGGGGAGTTCGGGAAATGACTCGGGCGCAAGGGGAGAACGTTTCATGGGCGGCCGCAATAGCGTCTTTCACCGGCCCGTCAATTGACTTGGCCCTGCAGCGTCCTTACATCCCGGCCGTTTCCGGGCGGGGAAGCTGACCCTATCCGGGTGCGGCCATCCGGCTGATATCGCAAAGACAGGAAAGCGCATGTTCGGCGCCATCGCCAAGGCTATTTTCGGATCTTCCAACGATCGCTACGTCAAATCGATGCGGCCCCTGGTCGCGAAGATCAATGCGCTGGAACCGCAGTTCGAGGCGATGGGCGACGAGGAGCTGCAGAACCAGACGCAGCTTTTGAAGGCAAGGCTGGCAGAAGGCGAGACGCTGGACGACATTCTGCCCGAAGCCTTTGCGACCGTGCGCGAGGCTGCAAAGCGCGTGCTTGGCCAGCGCCATTATGACGTGCAGCTGATCGGCGGCGTCGTGCTGCACCGGGGCGAGATCGCCGAGATGCGCACCGGCGAGGGCAAGACGCTGGTGGCCACGCTCGCCACCTATCTGAACGCGCTGTCGGGCAAGGGCGTGCATGTCGTCACGGTCAACGATTATCTGGCGACGCGCGACTCCGAATGGATGGGCCGCATCTATCGCTTCCTCGGCCTGACGGTTGGCGTGATCGTGCCCAATCTCACCGATCAGCAGCGCCGCGACGCCTATTGGTCCGACATCACCTATGGCACCAACAACGAGTTCGGCTTCGACTATCTGCGCGACAACATGAAGTACGAGCGCGAGCAGATGGTCCAGCGGCCGTTCGCCTATGCGATCATCGACGAGGTGGATTCCATCCTGATCGACGAGGCGCGGACCCCGCTCATCATTTCCGGCCCGACCGAAGACAAGTCGGAGCTTTACAAGTCGGTCAACGCGATCGTGAGGACGCTGCCGAAGGACACCTATGAGGTGGACGAGAAGCAGAAGTCGGTGGTGCTGACCGAGGACGGGACCGAGGTGGTCGAGCGGGCGCTGGAAGCGGCCGGCCTGCTGGAAGGCGCCAACCTCTACGACTATGAGAACACCCAGGTCGTCCACCACCTGAACCAGGCGCTGAAGGCCAACATCATCTTCAAGCGCGACATCGATTATATCGTCAAGCAGGGCAAGGTGATCATCATCGACGAGTTCACCGGCCGGATGATGGACGGGCGTCGCTGGTCCGATGGCCTGCACCAGGCGGTGGAGGCCAAGGAAGAGGTCGAGATCCAGCCGGAGAACCAGACGCTGGCCTCGGTCACCTTCCAGAACTATTTCCGCATGTATCCGAAGATCGGCGGCATGACCGGAACGGCCATCACCGAGGCGGCCGAGTTCTTCGACATCTACAAGCTCAACGTCGTCACCATTCCCACGAACCTGCCGGTGCAACGCATCGACGAGGACGACGAGTTCTACAAGAACCAGAACGACAAGTTCGCGGCCATCGCCACCGCCGTGCAGGAAGCGCGCGAGCGCGGCCAGCCGGTGCTGGTGGGCACCGTTTCCATCGAGAAGTCGGAACTTCTGTCCGAGTTCCTCACCGCGCGCAACGTCGAGCATACCGTGCTGAACGCCCGTTATCACGAGCGGGAAGCGCATATCGTCGCCCAGGCGGGCCGCAAGGGCGGGGTCACGATCGCGACCAACATGGCCGGGCGCGGCACCGACATCCAGCTTGGCGGCAATATCGAGTTCCGCATCCTCGACGAACTGAAGGACATGCCCGAAGGGCCGGAGCGTGACGCGGCCGAAGCACGAATCAAGGCCGAGGTCGAGACGGAGCGCGAGGAGGTGAAGGCCGCGGGCGGCCTGTTCGTGCTCGGCACCGAGCGGCACGAAAGCCGCCGCATCGACAACCAGCTCCGCGGCCGGTCCGGCCGTCAGGGCGACCCCGGCCTCAGCCGCTTCTACCTGTCGCTGGACGACGACCTGCTTCGCATCTTCGGACAGCAGACGCTGTTCGCGCGCATGATGAACAGCCAGCTTCCCGATGGCGAGGCGGTGGTCAGCCCGTGGATCACCAAGGCGATCGAAACGGCGCAGAAGAAGGTGGAGGCGCGGAACTACGATATCCGCAAGCAGGTCGTCGAATATGACAACGTCATGAACGACCAGCGCAAGGTGGTTTACGAGCAGCGCGCCGACATCATGGACTCAGAGACGGTCGGCGATGTCGTCGTCGACATGCGGGCGGAGACGATCAACACCTTGGTCGCCGATGCCTGCCCGCCCAATTCCTATCCCGAACAATGGAATGTCGAGGGGTTGAAGGAACGGGTGCTCGGCACGCTGGGGCTCGACCTGCCGGTGGATGAGTGGGTCAAGGAGCAGGCGGTCGATCCGGAAATGCTCAACGAGCGGATCAGCGCGGCGGCGGAAGCGAGCATGGCCGACAAGGCCGCGAACATCCCGGCCGAAAGCTGGGTGCAGATCGAAAAGAGCGTCCTGCTCCAGTCGCTGGACCATCACTGGAAGGAGCATCTGGCGACGCTGGACGCGCTTCGGCAGGTCATCCACCTGCGCGCCTATGCGCAGAAGACGCCGATCAACGAATACAAGCAGGAAGCCTTCGCCCTGTTCGAGCGGATGCTGGTCGCCATCCGTGAGGATGTGACCCGCGTGTTGTGCAACGTCCAGTTCCAGGAGGCACCGCCCGCGCCGCCGCCGCCGGAGTTCATCACCACGCATTTCGACCCGCTCACCGGCGAGGACAACAGCCGCGATATCGATGCAGGGACGCTGGGACTGGTGACGACGCGCATGCCGCCGCTCCAGATCGCGCCGCCGGGCGACTTCACCGAAGAGGAAATCGCGGCCTGGGCGAACAGCGTCAGCCGCAACGCGCCCTGCCCCTGCGGCTCGGGGCGCAAGTACAAGCACTGCCACGGGGCGCTCTGACGCCCGGACGGCTGCAAGAAAGCCCGTTGACCTGCACGGAGTCGGGGGGTATAGCCGCCGCCACTCGTGGGCTGGTGGTAGGAGAACATCCTAGACGCTGTCCTTGAACGGGTTTTTTGAGCTTGAACATTGCTGATTGCGTGTGATGGCCTGGGGGGCCGGTAGGCCGCCGGGGTTTTTGCGTTTTGGCGCGGACGGGCACTCGGTAAAGTAACTTGAACAGGTGAAGGGCTTCATGCCGACGATTAACCAGTTGATCCGCAAGGGTCGTGATCCACAGAAGGCACGCTCGAAGGTGCCGGCGATGGAAGCCAACCCGCAAAAGCGGGGTGTGTGCACCCGCGTCTATACGACGACCCCGAAAAAGCCGAACTCGGCGCTCAGGAAGGTCGCCAAGGTGCGGCTGACCAACCAGCGTGAAGTGATCAGCTACATCCCCGGTGAAGGCCACAACCTTCAGGAGCACTCGGTGGTGCTGATTCGCGGCGGCCGTGTTCGCGACTTGCCCGGCGTCCGCTACCACATCCTGCGCGGCGTTCTGGATACCCAGGGCGTCAAGGACCGTAAGCAGAGCCGTTCGAAATACGGCGCCAAGCGTCCGAAGTAAGGAAGAGATCAGATGGCCCGTCGTCGTCGCCCTGAAAAGCGTGAAATCCTGCCCGATCCGAAGTTCGGGGATCAGGTGCTTTCAAAGTTCATGAATTCCGTCATGGTCGACGGAAAGAAAGCCGTTGCCGAGAACATCGTCTATGGCGCTCTGGATACCGTCGAAGCCCGCGCCAAGCGCGAGCCGATCCAGGTGTTCCACGAGGCGCTCAACAATGTTAAGCCGGGCATCGAGGTCCGCAGCCGCCGCGTCGGTGGTGCGACCTATCAGGTGCCGGTCGAGGTCCGCCCGGACCGCGCCCAGGCGCTTGCCATCCGCTGGCTGATAGGCGCTGCGCGCAACCGCTCGGAGAATACCATGGCCGCCCGTCTTTCGGGTGAGCTGATGGATGCAGCCAATAATCGCGGCAACGCCGTCAAGAAGCGCGAAGACACGCATCGCATGGCGGAAGCCAACCGCGCCTTCTCGCATTACCGCTGGTAAGACCGGCACAGGAGTTCATCGTCATGGCCCGCAGCCATCCGCTCGAGACATATCGCAATATCGGCATCATGGCGCACATCGATGCCGGTAAGACGACCACGACCGAGCGCATCCTCTATTACACCGGCAAGTCCTACAAGATCGGCGAGGTCCATGAGGGCACCGCGACCATGGACTGGATGGAGCAGGAGCAGGAGCGGGGCATCACGATCACGTCGGCCGCCACGACGTGCTTCTGGAACGATCACCGCATCAACATCATCGACACGCCCGGCCACGTGGATTTCACCATCGAGGTGGAGCGTTCGCTGCGCGTACTGGACGGCGCGGTCGCCTGTTTCGACGGCGTCGCCGGCGTGGAGCCGCAGTCGGAAACGGTGTGGCGTCAGGCGGACAAGTACCGCGTGCCCCGCATGTGCTTCGTCAACAAGCTTGATCGCACCGGCGCCAATTTCGAGCGCTGCGTGGAGATGATCAGGGACCGGCTGGGCGCGCGTCCGCTGGTGCTGTTCCTGCCGATCGGCATTGAAAGCGATTTCAAGGGGCTGGTCGATCTGGTCGAAAACCGCGCGATCATCTGGCTTGAGGAATCGCTCGGCGCGAAGTTCGAATATCGCGACATTCCCGACGACATGAAGGATGCCGCCGCCACCGCCCGCAGCGAGCTGATCGAAACCGCCGTCGAGCAGGACGACGAGGCGATGGAGGCCTATCTCGAAGGCCAGGAGCCTGACGTCGCGACGCTGAAGCGCCTGATCCGCAAGGGCACGCTCAACTTCGCCTTCGTGCCGGTGCTGTGCGGTTCGGCCTTCAAGAACAAGGGCGTCCAGCCTCTGCTCGACGCCGTTGTCGATTATCTGCCGAGCCCGCTCGACATTCCGCCGGTCCAGGGCATCACGCCCGATGGAACGGAAGAGACGCGCAAGGCCGACGACAATGAGCCGTTCTCGGCGCTGGCGTTCAAGATCATGACCGATCCGTTTGTCGGCACGCTGACGTTCGCGCGCATCTATTCGGGCAAGCTCGAAAGCGCGTCGACCGTGCTGAACTCGGTGAAGGACAAGCGCGAGAAGATCGGCCGCATGCTGCTGATGCATGCGAACAACCGCGAAGACATCAAGGAAGCCTATGCGGGTGACATCGTCGCGCTGGTGGGCCTGAAGGAAACGACCACCGGCGATACGCTGTGCGGTCCGAGCAAGCCCGTCATCCTTGAACGCATGGAGTTCCCGGAGCCGGTGATCGAGGTGGCGGTCGAACCCAAGACCAAGGCCGATCAGGAGAAGATGGGCATCGCGCTCAATCGCCTGGCGCAGGAAGATCCCAGCTTCCGCGTGACGACCGACCATGAAAGCGGTCAGACGATCATCAAGGGCATGGGTGAACTTCACCTGGAAATCCTCGTCGACCGCATGAAGCGCGAGTTCAAGGTCGAGGCGAACGTGGGCGCGCCGCAGGTGGCCTATCGCGAAAGCCTCGCGAAGAAGGTCGACGTCGACTATACGCACAAGAAGCAGTCGGGCGGTTCCGGCCAGTTCGGGCGGGTCAAGATCACCGTCGAGCCGGGCGAGCGCGGCTCGGGCGTCCAGTTCGTCGACGAGGTGAAGGGCGGCAACGTGCCGCGCGAATATATCCCGTCGGTGGAAAAGGGCATTCGCGAAGTGGCCGCGACGGGCTCGCTGATCGGCTTCCCGATCATCGATTTCACCGCGACGCTGACCGACGGCGCTTATCATGACGTTGACTCTTCGGCGCTTGCGTTCGAGATCACCGGCCGGGGCGCGATGCGCGAGGCCGCCCAGAAGTCCGGTATCAAGCTGCTTGAGCCGGTGATGAAGGTCGAGGTGGTCACGCCCGAGGATTATCTGGGGGATGTGATCGGCGATCTCAATTCGCGGCGGGGCCAGATTCAGGGCACCGACTCGCGCGGTAATGCCCAGGTGGTCGAGGCGATGGTTCCGCTGGCGAACATGTTCGGTTATGTGAACCAGCTCCGCTCGTTCACACAAGGGCGTGCGCAGTACTCCATGCAGTTCTCGCACTATGAGGAAGTCCCGGCGAATGTCGCCGAGGAAGTTAAGGCGAAACTCGCCTAGGATTGAACGGCGACAGAAAGACGAGGGTTAGGGAAAATGGCGAAAGCTAAGTTTGAGCGGAACAAGCCGCACTGCAACATCGGCACCATCGGTCACGTCGATCATGGCAAGACCTCGCTGACCGCGGCCATCACCAAGGTGCTGGCTGAGACCGGCGGCGCGACGTTCGTCGACTATGCCAATATCGACAAGGCTCCCGAAGAGCGCGAGCGCGGTATCACGATTTCGACCGCGCACGTCGAATACGAGACGGCCGAGCGTCACTATGCGCACGTCGACTGCCCCGGCCACGCCGACTATGTGAAGAACATGATCACCGGCGCGGCGCAGATGGACGGCGCGATCCTCGTCGTGTCCGCCACCGACGGCCCGATGCCGCAGACCCGCGAGCACATCCTGCTGGCCCGCCAGGTTGGCGTGCCGCAGCTCGTCGTGTTCATGAACAAGGTCGATCTGGTCGACGACGCCGAGATCCTCGAGCTGGTCGAGCTGGAGATCCGCGAGCTGCTGTCGAAGTATGAATTCGACGGCGACAACATTCCGGTCATCAAGGGTTCGGCCGTGAAGGCGCTTGACGGCAGCGACGACGAGATCGGCAAGAAGGCGGTTCTCGAGCTGATGGCTGCGGTCGACAGCTGGATTCCGCAGCCGGAGCGTCCGCTGGACAAGCCGTTCCTGATGCCGATCGAAGACGTGTTCTCGATCTCGGGTCGCGGCACCGTTGTGACCGGCCGCGTCGAGACCGGAATCGTGAAGGTGGGCGAGGAAGTCGAGATCGTCGGCATCAACGATACCCGCAAGACGGTCGTGACCGGCGTCGAAATGTTCCGCAAGCTGCTGGACCAGGGCCAGGCGGGCGACAACATCGGCGCGCTGCTTCGCGGTGTCGGTCGTGAAGACGTTGAGCGTGGCCAGGTTCTGGCGAAGCCCGGTTCGATCACCCCGCACACCGAGTTCAAGGCCGAGGTCTACGTCCTGTCGAAGGACGAAGGCGGCCGCCACACGCCGTTCTTCGCCAACTATCGTCCGCAGTTCTATTTCCGCACGACGGACGTGACCGGTGAAGTGACTCTGCCGGAAGGCACCGAGATGGTCATGCCCGGCGACAATGTCGCGCTGGGTGTGAAGCTCATCGCCCCGATCGCCATGGACCAGGGTCTGCGCTTCGCTATTCGCGAAGGTGGACGTACGGTCGGCGCAGGGGTTGTGGCGCAGATCATTAAGTAATATAGCGACTGCCGACCGCCCGATTCTCGCGCAAGGGAATCGGGCGGTCCTGTTTTGATTGCCCCTTTGGGGTTGGCTCTTTCGACTGACGGTAGCGACGATGGAAACGCAGAATATACGAATTCGCCTGAAGGCATTCGATCACCGAGTGCTGGATCAGGCCACGGGGGAAATCGCCGATACCGCCAAGCGCACCGGTGCGCTTATCCGGGGGCCGATTCCTCTGCCGACACGGATCGAGAAGTTCACCGTCAATCGCTCGCCGCACGTCGACAAGAAGTCGCGCGAGCAGTTTGAAGTGCGCACCTACAAGCGCCTTCTGGATATTGTTCAGCCGACGCCGCAGACGGTGGACGCGCTGATGAAGCTGGACCTCGCCGCTGGCGTGGATGTGGAAATCAAGCTGGCCTGATTGGGCCGGCTTCACGCCCCCTCGGGGGCCTCTGATGGGAGTAGTTGATCATGCGCACAGGCGTGATCGCCAAGAAGATGGGAATGACCCGGCTGTTCAAGGATGACGGCCGGCACGTGCCCGTAACGGTATTGGCGTTGGAAGGTTGCCAGGTTGTGGCGCAGAAGACGGCGGATCGCGATGGTTATGTCGCGGTGCAGCTGGGCGCTGGTACGGCCAAGGCGAAGAATATTTCGAAGCCCGAGCGCGGCCATTTCGCGAAAGCCGAAGTGGAGCCGAAGGCGCGCGTCGTGGAGTTCCGTGTGTCCGAGGATGCGCTGCTCGACGTCGGAACCGAGCTTTCGGCCGATCACTTTGTCGCTGGTCAGTATGTCGACATCACCGGCAACACCCAGGGCAAGGGCTTTGCGGGCGCGATGAAGCGCTGGAACTTCGGCGGTCTGCGCGCGACCCACGGCGTGTCCGTCTCGCACCGCTCGCACGGTTCGACGGGTAATCGTCAGGATCCGGGCAAGGTCTTCAAGAACAAGAAGATGGCCGGCCACATGGGCGACCGTCAGCGCACGCAGCAGAATCTGGAAATCGTCGGCACCGACGCCGAGCGCGGCCTGATCTTCGTCAAGGGATCGGTCCCCGGTCACAAGGGTGCATGGCTTCTCGTCCGCGATGCGGTGAAGCTGCCCCAGCCCGATGGTGCGCCATATCCCGCGGGGCTGAAGGCCGCCGCCAACAACAACGCCGCTCCGGTCGAGGAGGCTCCTGTCGAGCCCGTCGCCGAAGCTACCGACAGCACGGAGGCTTGAGCGCCATGAAACTGAAGGTTCAGACGCTCGACGCAAAGGCCGCCGGCGACATCGAGCTCAACGACGAGATTTTCGGTCTTGAGCCGCGCGCCGACATTCTGTTCCGCGTCGTCAACTGGCAGCTCGCAAATCGCCGTGCTCCGGCCCGCGCCGCGCGCGAACGGTCGGACGTCGCCCGCACCGGCAAGAAGTTCGGTCGCCAGAAGGGTGGCGGCACCGCCCGTCACGGCGATCGTCGCGCGCCGATCTTCGTCGGCGGCGGCAAGGCGCACGGCCCCCGGGCCCGCACGTTCGAGCAATCGCTCAACAAGAAGGTGCGCGTTCTGGGCCTGAAGAACGCCCTGTCGGCAAAGGCGAAGGACGGCAAGCTGATCGTGCTCGACTCGCTGGAACTGAAGGACGCCAAGACCAAGGCGCTTCAGGGCCAACTCGGCAAGCTGGGTTTCGGCAAGACCGCGCTGTTCATCGACGGCGATGCGGTTGACGCGAACTTCCGCCTCGCTTCGGCCAATCTGAAGGCGGTCAATGTCCTGCCTGCGATTGGCGCGAACGTGTATGACATCCTCAACCACGACACGCTGGTGCTGACCCGCGCTGCGGTTGAAAAGCTGGAGGCGCGGTTCAATGGCTAAGGCAAAGCAGGCGGCCGTCGATCTGTCGCACTATGATGTGGTGCTGGCGCCGATGATCACCGAAAAGACGACGATGCTCTCCGAGCACAACGCCGTGGTCTTCAAGGTGGCGGGCGATGCAACCAAGCCGCAGATCAAGGCGGCGGTCGAAGCCCTGTTCAACGTCACCGTAAAGGGCGTGAACACCCTGGTGGTGAAGGGCAAGACAAAGCGCTGGAAGGGCAAGCCCTATCAGCGTTCCGACATGAAGAAGGCGATCGTGACGCTGGCCGAAGGCCAGTCCATCGATGTGACCACCGGTATCTGATCGGCAGGACTCGAGAAAAATGGCACTGAAGCAATATAACCCGACGAGCCCCGCCCAGCGCGGCCTGGTGCTTATCGACCGGTCCAGCCTGTGGAAGGGCAAGCCGGTCAAGGCGCTTACCGAAGGAAAGCACCGCAGCGGCGGCCGCAACAACATGGGCCACGCCACTGCGCGCGGCATCGGCGGCGGTCACAAGCAGCGTTACCGGATCGTCGATTTCAAGCGGCGCAAGTGGGACGTTCCGGCGACTGTCGAGCGCCTGGAATATGACCCCAACCGTTCTGCCTTCATCGCGCTGGTGAAGTATGAGGACGGGGAGGTCGCCTATATTCTTGCTCCGCAGCGCGTCGCCGCCGGCGATCAGATCGTCGCGGGCAAGAAGGTGGACGTGAAGCCGGGCAACGCGATGGAGATTGGGCAGGTTCCGGTCGGCACCATCGTCCACAATGTCGAGCTGAAGCCCGGCAAGGGGGGTCAGATCGCCCGCGCCGCCGGCACTTATGTGCAGGTTGCCGGCCGTGATCGCGGCATGGTGATCGTCCGCCTTACCTCGGGCGAGCAGCGCTATGTCCGTGCGGATTGCATGGCGACGGTTGGCGCCGTGTCCAACCCGGACAACTCGAACCAGAATCTTGCGAAGGCCGGCCGCAACCGCTGGCTGGGCAAGCGCCCGCTCACCCGCGGCGTCGCCAAGAACCCGGTCGACCACCCGCACGGCGGCGGTGAAGGCCGGACATCGGGCGGCCGTCACCCGGTCACGCCGTGGGGCAAGCCGACCAAAGGCGCCAAGACGCGCAGCAACAAGGCGACGGACAAGATGATCATCCGTTCGCGTCACGCGAAAAAGAAGAGGTAATCGATGGCCCGCTCCGTCTGGAAAGGTCCGTTCGTCGAACTCAGCCTTCTGAAGAAGGCCGAGACCGCACAGGACGCAGGTGGCCGCGCACCGATCAAGACCTGGTCGCGCCGGTCGACGATCCTGCCGCAGTTCGTTGGGTTGACGTTCAACGTCTACAACGGCCGCAAGTTCATCCCCGTCCTCGTCAATGAGGACATGGTCGGCCATAAGCTGGGCGAGTTCGCGCCGACGCGCACCTTCCCCGGCCACGCCGCTGACAAGAAGGGCAAGCGCTGATGTCGAAGCCTGCAGCCCCCCGCCGCGTCGGCGAAAAGGAAGCATTGGCGGTGGCGACCACCGTCCGTGGAAGCCCCTACAAGCTCAACCTGGTTGCCGGGCTCATCCGCGGCAAGAAGGCGGGCGACGCGCTCAACATCCTGACCTTCTCGAAGAAGGCCATGGCGGTTGACGTGCGCAAGGTGCTGGCGTCCGCCATCGCCAACGCCGAGAACAACCACAATCTGGACGTCGACGCGCTGGTCGTGAAGGAAGCGAGCGTCGGCAAGTCGATCGTGATGAAGCGTTTCGTCACGCGGGCGCGCGGTCGCTCCAGCCGGATCGTCAAGCCGTTCAGCCGCATCCGGGTCGTCGTGCGCGAAGCCGCCGACGAGGCAGGGGAGTAAGCCATGGGCCAGAAAACCAATCCGATCGGGCTTCGCCTGCAGATCAACCGGACGTGGGACAGCCGCTGGTACGCCGAGGGCGATGACTATGGCCGTCTGCTGCTGGAAGACCTGAACATCCGCAAGTACATCATGAAGACGCTGCCGCAGGCTGCGATCTCCAGGGTGGTGATCGAACGTCCGGCCAAGCTGTGCCGGGTGTCCGTCTATGCCGCGCGCCCCGGCGTGATCATCGGCAAGAAGGGCGCGGATATCGAAAAGCTGCGCCGCAAGCTGTCTTCGATGACCAGCTCGGACGTAAGTCTCAACATCGTCGAAATCCGCAAGCCGGAAGTCGATTCGAAGCTCGTCGCCCAGTCGATCGCCGATCAGCTGGAACGCCGCGTGGCCTTCCGCCGCGCGATGAAGCGGGCGGTCCAATCGGCCCTGCGTCTCGGCGCGGAGGGTATCCGGATCACCTGCGCCGGCCGTCTTGGCGGCGCAGAGATCGCGCGGACCGAATGGTATCGCGAAGGCCGTGTGCCGCTGCACACGCTGCGCGCGAACGTCGACTATGCCGAAGCTGAAGCCCACACCGCCTATGGCGTCTGCGGGATCAAGGTTTGGATCTTCAAGGGCGAAATTCTGGGCCATGATCCGATGGCGCAGGACAAGCTCATGGTGGAAGCACAGACGTCGGGGGTCCGGCCGGCGCGATAAGGTCTTTTCCGACCATATCAGCGTCGCCTGATCGAGGGCTCTCCCTGTCAGAAGGCGATAGAAAATGCTGCAACCGAAACGTACCAAGTTTCGCAAGGCCCATAAGGGGCGTATCCACGGCGACGCCAAGGGCGGCACCGCGCTGAACTTCGGTTCTGTGGGGCTGAAGGCGATGGAGCCGGAGCGGATCACCGCCCGGCAGATCGAGGCCGCGCGCCGTGCGATCACCCGTCACATCAAGCGGCAGGGTCGTTTGTGGATCCGCATCTTCCCCGATGTGCCCGTCTCGTCGAAGCCCGCCGAAGTCCGCATGGGCTCGGGCAAGGGCTCGCCGGAATTCTGGGTTGCGCGGGTGAAGCCCGGCCGCATCCTGTTTGAACTCGACGGTGTCGCGCATGACGTGGCCAAGGGCGCTTTCGAGCGCGCGGCCGCCAAGCTGCCGATCCGGACCAAGGTGGTCGTCCGCCTTGGTGAAGCGCACTGAGGAGCGTGGAAACCATGGCAAAGATCGCCGATCTCAAGGTGAAAAGCGACGACGAGCTGCAGACGCAGCTTGCCGATCTGAAGCGCGAGCAGTTCAACCTGCGTTTCCAGGCTGCGACCAACCAGCTTGAAAAGCCGAGCCGCATCCGTGAGGTCCGCCGCTCCATCGCGCAGATCAAGACGCTGCAAAACGAACGGGCGCGCGCCGCCCAGGCCCAGGCTTGAGGAGGAGCACATGCCCAAGCGCGTTCTGACCGGAACAGTCGTTTCCGACAAGACCGACAAGACGGTGGTGGTTCTCGTCGAACGCCGGGTCGCGCACCCGGTCTACGGCAAGATCATCAAGCGTTCGAAGAAGTATCACGCCCATGACGAAGCCAATGCGTTTCGCGAGGGCGAGACGGTGCGCATTGAAGAGTGCGCTCCGATTTCAAAGCTGAAGACGTGGAAAGTCGTGGGCAAGGTCGGCGCGGATGCGTCGGCTCCCGCGGCCTGACACGGTCGTTCTGGTAAGAAGGATCCAAGACAATGATCCAGATGCAGACGAACCTCGAGGTCGCCGACAACAGCGGCGCGAAGAGGGTGCAGTGCATCAAGGTGCTGGGCGGTTCAAAGCGCCGCACCGCGGGTGTGGGCGACATCATCGTGGTGTCGGTGAAGGAAGCCGCGCCGCGCGGCCGCGTGAAGAAGGGCGATGTGCATCGCGCCGTCGTCGTGCGGACCGCGAAGGACATCCGCCGTCCCGACGGCTCGGTGATCCGGTTCGATTCCAACGCCGCCGTGCTGATCAACAAGAACGAGGAGCCGATCGGCACCCGTATCTTCGGCCCGGTGGTCCGCGAACTGCGCGCTCGCAACCACATGAAGATCATCAGCCTGGCGCCGGAGGTGCTTTGACATGTCGGCACTGAAGATCAAGAAAGGCGACAAGGTCGTCGTCCTCAGCGGCAAGGACAAGGGCCGGCACGGCGAAGTCGTGAAGGCGCTGCCCGCGATCGGCAAGGTCGTGGTGTCCGGCGTGAACGTCGTGACCCGCCACAAGAAGCCGACGCAGGTCAATCCGCAGGGCGGGCTGGAACGGTCGGAAGCTCCGATCGCGGTTTGCAAGGTCGCGATCCAGGACCCGAAGACCGGCAAGCCCTCGCGCGTATCGTTCAAGATGGTGGACGGCAAGAAGGTCCGCATCGCCACTCGCTCAGGGGAGCGCATCGATGGCTGAAAAATACACGCCCCGGCTGAAGAAGGTCTATGACGACGAGATCCGCCGGGCACTTATCGAGCAATTCGGCTACGCAAATACGATGGCGGTGCCCCGGCTCGACAAGATCGTCATCAACATGGGCGTCGGCGAGGCGACCCAGGACAAGAAGCGGGTGGATACAGCCGCTTCGGAAATGATGGCGATCGCGGGCCAGAAGCCGGTCATCACCCGGGCCAAGAAGTCGGTCGCCAGCTTCAAGCTGCGCGAAGGCATGCCGATCGGCTGCAAGGTGACGCTTCGCCGCGAGCGGATGTACGAGTTTCTCGACCGTCTGGTCACGATTGCGCTGCCGCGCGTTCGCGACTTCCGCGGCGTGAACCCGAAGTCGTTCGACGGACGCGGCAATTACGCGATGGGATTGAAGGAACAGATCGTGTTCCCCGAAATCAACTATGACCGGATCGAGAAGGTCCGCGGCATGGACATCATCATTGGAACCACGGCTAAGACCGACGAGGAGGCGCGCGCGCTTCTTCGCCTGTTCGGTCTGCCGTTCACCGGCGAAGCCGGCGATCAGAAGCAGGCGGCCTGAGGCCGGGATAGGGAAGAACTTAAGTCATGGCGAAACTGAGTTCGATCAACAAGAACGAGCGGCGCAAGCGGCTGGTCAAGAAGTATGCGAACAAATACGCAAAGCTGAAGGCCGTTGCCGAGGACGAGACCAGGGATGAGTCCGAACGGCTCATCGCACGTCTGAAGCAGGCGGAGCTTCCGCGCAATGCGAACCCCACCCGGGTCCGCAACCGTTGCGCGGTGACCGGACGGCCCCGCGCTTATTATCGTAAGTTTCAACTCTGCCGCGTGATGCTGCGGGAACTGGCCAATCACGGCCTGATCCCCGGTGTTACGAAGTCGAGCTGGTAAGGAGATCCCCAGATGGCGGTCACCGATCCCCTGGGTGATATGCTCACCCGCATCCGCAACGGCCAGCAGGCGCGCAAGGACAGTGTCCTCTCGCCGGCTTCCAAGCTGCGTCAGCGCGTTCTCGACGTGCTGCAGCGCGAGGGCTATATCCGCGGCTATTCCGAAGAAGCGATGGGCCCCATGAAGGGCATTCGCATCGAGCTGAAGTATTTCGAGGGCCAGCCGGCGATCCAGCACGTCGCGCGCGTGTCGAAGCCGGGTCGCCGCGTCTATTCCGGCGCGCAGGAGCTTCCGCGCGTTCGCAATGGCCTGGGCATCACCATCGTCTCGACGCCAAAGGGCGTTCTGTCCGACGCGGAAGCGCGGACCCAGAACGTCGGCGGCGAGGTGCTGGCAGAAGTATTCTAAGGAGCCCGCACCCATGTCACGTATCGGAAAGAAGCCGATCTCCGTCCCGTCGGGTGTGACGGCCTCGATCGCCGACGGCACGCTGTCGGTGAAGGGGCCCAAGGGCACGCTCAGCATGCCGGTGGTCGACGACATCGCATATGATGTCCAGGACGGCGCCATTTCGGTGCAGCCCGCCAATGACAGCAAGCGCGCCCGCGCTTTCTGGGGCATGCAGCGCACCATGGTGCAGAACCTGGTGACCGGCGTCACCGACGGTTTCACCAAGGTTCTGGAGATCACCGGCGTCGGCTATCGCGCCACGGCGCAGGGCAAGACGCTGAAGTTGCAGCTTGGCTACAGCCACGACGTCAATTTCGATGTGCCCGAGGGCATCACGATCAAGACGCCGGATCAGACCACGGTCGAAGTTTCGGGCAACGACAAGCAGCAGGTCGGCCAGGTGGCGGCGGAAATCCGCCGCTGGCGGAAGCCGGAGCCCTATAAGGGCAAGGGCATCAAATATCGCGGCGAGTTCATCTTCCGCAAGGAAGGGAAGAAGAAGTAATGGCCAAGGGACTTTCTCTGTTCGAAAAGCGCCGGCGGCGGAACCGCACGGCGCTCCGGGCGAAAGCCGGCACGCGGCCGCGCCTGTCGGTGCATCGCTCGAGCCAGCACATCTATGCCCAGATCATCGACGATGCCGCCGGCCGCACGCTGGCGGCCGCCTCGACCCTGGAAAAGGGCGTGCGCGGCACGGCCGGAGCAACCTCTGCGGCTGCTGCGGATGTGGGCAAGCGCCTGGCGGAGCGCGCCAAGGCGGCGGGCGTGGGCCGGGTCGTGTTCGACCGTGGCGGCTTCCTGTTTCACGGGCGCGTCAAGGCGTTGGCGGAAGCGGCACGCGAAGGCGGATTGGAATTCTAAATGGCTGACGAAAACGAAAACCAGACCCAGACCCCCGCAGCGGAAGCTGTCGCAGCTCCCGAGGGCGAGCGTCGCGGGCGTGGCGGTCGTGGCCGCGGGCGCGACAATCGCGGCGGTAATCGCGACGGCCGTGGCCGCCGTGACGATCGCCGTGGCAACCGCGACGAGGACCAGGGCGAAGAGCTGATCGAAAAGCTCGTCCACATCAACCGTGTGTCCAAGACGGTGAAGGGCGGCAAGCGCTTCGGCTTTGCGGCGCTTGTGGTGGTCGGCGACGGCAAGGGCCGGGTCGGCTTCGGCCACGGCAAGGCGCGCGAAGTGCCGGAAGCCATCTCCAAGGCGACCGCATCGGCCAAGAAGGCGATGGTCCGCATTCCGCTGCGCGAGGGCCGGACGCTGCACCATGATGGCGCAGGGCATTTCGGCGCGGGCCGCGTCTATGTGCGCTCGGCTCCGCAGGGGACAGGGATCATCGCTGGCGGCCCGATGCGCGCCGTGTTCGAAAGCCTGGGCGTCGCCGATGTGGTGACCAAGTCGGTCGGCACGAACAATCCCTACAACATGATCCGGGCGACCTTTGCGGCGCTGGGTGAGCAGACATCGCCGAAATCGGTCGCGCAGCGTCGCGGCAAGAAGATCGCCGATCTGCTCCAGCGCCGGGGCGATGTCTCGGAGCGTGCCGCCACGGCCGAGGCCGAGGCGGTGGCGGAGTAAGACGATGGCGAAGATCAAGCTAACCCAGACCGGATCTCCGATCCGCCGCACCAAGGACCAGCGCGCGACCCTGATCGGTCTCGGGCTCAACAAGATGCACCGCACGGTGGAACTTGAGGACACGCCCGACGTGCGCGGCATGATCCGCAAGGTCCAGCATATGGTGAAGGTTGAGGCCTGAGCCCCGTGCCTCAAGGCTAACGTCGCGCTTGATCCGGGAATGATCCTGGGGCAAGCGCTTCGTCATCAGGTCCGCATGCTTGCGTGCGGTCGCGCGAACACAGCGAAAGCGAGTGCGAAGATATGAAACTGAACGAAATTCGTGACAATCCGGGCGCCCGCAAGGGTCGCGTCCGTGTCGGACGTGGCATCGGCTCGGGCCTGGGCAAGACCGGCGGCCGTGGCCAGAAGGGCCAGAAGAGCCGCTCCGGCGTATCGGTGAACGGCTTCGAGGGCGGCCAGATGCCGCTCCACATGCGGATCCCGAAGCGCGGCTTCAACAACATCTTCGCCAAGGATTACGCCGAGGTGAACCTTGGCGCGATTCAGAAGGTGCTCGATGCCGGAAAGCTCGACGCAAAGGCCGTGGTCGATCACGCCGCGCTGAAGGCGGCGGGGCTCGCTCGTGGCGGCAAAGACGGCGTCCGTCTGCTCGCCAAGGGCGAACTGAAGACCAAGCTCAGCTTCAAGGTCGCCGGAGCTTCAAAGGCGGCGCGCGAAGCCGTCGAGAAACTGGGTGGCGCGGTGGAATCCACGGTGAAGGCAAAGGCCGAGTCGGCCGAAGCCTGAACGGCCGGAAGGGCGCGGGCAGGCCCCGTGCCCATCCACGGCCGGCAGCAGCGGCATCGCCGCGAAGGGAATTAGACGGATATGGCATCCGCAGCCGAACAACTGGCCGCCAACCTCAGCCTTTCGTCCTTTTCGAAGGCGACAGAACTCAAGAAGCGCATCTGGTTCACCCTTGGCGCGCTGATCATCTTCCGCCTGCTGTCCTATGTGCCGCTGCCGGGTATCGATCCGGTTGCGATGAGCAATCTTTTCCAGCGCACCCAGGGCGGCGTGCTGGACTTCTTCAACATGTTCTCCGGCGGCGCGCTGGAGCGTATGTCGGTGATCGCGCTTGGCGTGATGCCCTATATCACCGCCTCCATCGTCATTCAGCTTGCGACCTCGCTCAGCCCGACGCTGGGCGCGCTGAAGAAGGAAGGCGAGAGCGGCCGCAAGAAGCTCAATCAATATACGCGCTACGGCACCGTGTTCCTCTGCGCCTTCCAGGGCTATGGAATCGCCGTAGGGCTGGAGGGTTGGGGCGCGGGCCAGGGCGCGTCGGCCGTCATCGACCCGGGCCTGGTGTTCCGCATCTCGTGCGTGACGACGCTGGTCGGCGGCACCATGTTCCTGATGTGGCTTGGCGAGCAGATCACCAGCCGGGGTATCGGCAACGGCATTTCTCTGATCATCATGGCGGGTATCGTCGCGCATCTGCCGACGGCGATCATCAGCCTGTTCGAGCAGGGCCGCACCGGGGCGATGTCGCCGCTGATCATCATCGGAATCATCGTCGTCGCGCTGGGCCTCATCGCGTTCATCTGTTTCATGGAGCGCGCGCAGCGGAAGATCCTGATCCAATATCCCAAGCGCCAGACGGCCCAGGGCATGATGCAGGGCGACAGCTCGCACCTGCCGCTGAAGATCAACACCGCAGGCGTCATACCGCCGATCTTCGCCTCCTCGCTGCTGCTGATGCCGTTGACGGTGGCGCAATTCTCCGGCCAGCGCGCTGCGGGCGAAAGCGCCTGGGGCGACACGATGATCGCGGTGACCACCGCGCTTCAGCATGGCTCGCCGCTCTACATGGCGCTCTATGCGTTCGGCATCATCTTCTTCTGCTTCTTCTATACGGCGGTGATCTTCAATCCCGAGGAGACGGCCGACAATCTGAAGAAGTACGGCGGATTCATTCCTGGCATCCGGCCGGGCCAGCGCACGGCGGAATATCTCGATTTCGTCCTCACCCGCATCACGGTGGTGGGCGCCGCCTATCTGACGCTGATCTGCCTTCTTCCTGAGTTCCTGATTTCAAGGCTCGCGGTGCCATTCTATCTGGGCGGCACCAGCCTGCTGATCGTGGTGAACGTCACGATCGACACCGTTACCCAGATCCAGAGCCATCTGCTGGCGCACCAATATGAAGGGCTCATCAAGAAGGCCCGCTTGCGGGGAGGACGCCGTTGAACATCATTCTTCTGGGGCCGCCTGGCGCGGGTAAGGGCACGCAGGCCACACGGCTGGTTGCCGAGCGCGGCATGGTGCAGCTCTCGACCGGCGACATGCTGCGCGCCGCCGTGGCTGCCGGGACTCCGGTCGGGAACAAGGCCAAGGCCGTGATGGAAGCCGGGCAGCTCGTGTCGGACGAGATCGTCATCGGCATATTGTCCGATCGGCTCGACCAGCCCGACGTGGCTGGCGGTTTCATTCTCGACGGGTTTCCGCGCACCGTGGCCCAGGCCGAGGCGCTCGATTCGCTGCTGGCGGCCAAGGGCATGAAGCTTGACCATGTGATCGAGCTTTCCGTCGACGAGGATGCGCTCGTCGATCGCATCACCGGCCGCTATTCCTGCGCCAAATGCGGGGAAGGCTATCACGACCGCTACAAATTGCCGAAGGCGCCCGGCGTCTGCGATGTGTGCGGATCGGCCGAGTTCAAGCGCAGGCCCGACGACAATGAGGAAACGGTCCGCACCCGAATGGCTGAATACAGGGCCAAGACGGCGCCGATCCTGCCTTATTACGAAGCGCGGGGTCTGGTTGCCAGGGTGGATGGCATGGCGGACATCGGCGATGTCAACCGGTCGATCGAAAGAATCCTCGATTCAGGTGGCCGGTCCGCTTGACAGGGGGGATGGCGGTGTCTAACGACGCCATTCCGTTTGACCGTTCCGGCGGCGCCAAGGCGCTTGCCGGATTGTTTTGTTTCGTTGGACGAGTGAACGCATTGAGATGGGGTGATGGCCCACCCGCCCCGTGGAGCAGGAGGTAATTTGTGGCACGTATAGCGGGTGTGAACATCCCGACAAACAAGCGCGTCGAGATCGCCCTTACTTATATTCACGGCATTGGCTCGACATCGGCCAAGAGCATCGTGAACCAGCTTGGCATCACGACAGAGCGTCGCATCCAGGACCTGTCCGATCAGGAAGTGCTCCAGATCCGCGAATTGATCGACCGCGACTTCACCGTGGAGGGCGACCTTCGCCGCGAAGTTGCGATGAACATCAAGCGGCTCATGGACCTGGCCTGCTATCGCGGCCTTCGTCACCGCAAGGGCCTTCCCGTCCGCGGGCAGCGCACGCACACCAATGCGCGCACCCGCAAGGGCAAGGCCAAGCCGATTGCCGGCAAGAAGAAGTAAGCAGTCCGGGGGACTGTTTGCTCCGCGGGAGGCAGCCCCGAGCTTTTTAAAGGGTTTTCTGTAATGGCACGCGAACCTCAGCGCATTCGTCGCCGCGAGCGCAAGAACATCACCTCGGGCGTCGCGCACGTGAACGCCACGTTCAACAACACCATGATCACCATCACCGATGCGCAGGGCAACGCGATTTCCTGGTCTTCGGCGGGCACAATGGGTTTCAAGGGCAGCCGCAAGTCGACGCCCTATGCGGCGCAGATGGCCGCTGAAGACGCCGGTCGCAAGGCGCAGGAGCACGGCGTCCGCACGCTGGAAGTCGAAGTGAAGGGGCCTGGTTCCGGACGTGAATCGGCACTTCGCGCGCTTCAGGCGGTTGGTCTTGCGATCACGGCGATCCGCGACGTCACGCCCATTCCGCACAACGGCGTCCGTCCGCCGAAGCGCCGGCGGGTCTGAGTCTATCGCGTGCGGCCGGCGGCATTTGCCGGTCGTTGTCCTTCAACCGCGGCGCGGCATCGCGCTCCCAAGCATCTCTAGGGGAACACCGTGGCAGTAAACGCGAAGAACTGGCAGGAACTGAAGAAGCCCAACAGCCTTGAACTGAAGGGCGGCGACGGCAAGCGCAAGGCGACCTTCATCGCCGAGCCGCTGGAGCGTGGCTTTGGCCTGACGCTGGGCAACGCCTTGCGGCGCGTGCTTCTCTCCTCGCTTCAGGGCGCATCCATCACCTCGATCAAGATCGAGGGCGTGCTTCACGAATTTTCGTCGCTCGCCGGCGTCCGGGAGGATGTGACCGACATCGTCCTCAACGTGAAGCAGGTCGCGCTGCGCATGGAGAGCGATTTCGCCAAGCGGCTTCAGCTTTCGGCCACCGGGCCGGGCGAAGTAACGGCTGGCCAGATCGGCGCGACGGGCGACATCGAGGTGATGAACCCCGATCTCGTCATCTGCCATCTGGATGACGGCGCGACGCTGAACATGGAACTGACGGCAGAGGTCGGCAAGGGCTATGTCCCGGCGTCGTCCAACCGTCCGGCCGATGCGCCGATCGGTCTGATCCCGGTCGATGCGCTTTACTCGCCGGTCCGCCAGGTCGCCTACAAGGTGGAGAACACCCGCGTCGGCCAGGAACTGGATTACGACAAGCTGACGCTGACGGTGGAGACCGACGGCACGGTGACCCCGGAAGACGCGGTCGCCTATGCGGCGCGCATCCTTCAGGACCAGCTTCAGCTTTTCGTCAACTTCGAGGAACCGGCCCAGGGCGCTTCCGCTCCGATCGGCCTTGCGGCCGCTCCGGCCGAGGCGGAGGCCGAATCCGGCCAGATCAACCGCTATCTCCTCAAGAAGGTGGACGAGTTGGAACTGTCCGTCCGGTCGGCCAATTGCCTGAAGAACGACAACATCATCTACATCGGCGATCTGGTGCAGAAGACCGAGGCCGAGATGCTGCGCACGCCGAACTTCGGCCGCAAGTCGCTCAACGAGATCAAGGAAGTTCTCGCCGGCATGGGCCTGCGCCTGGGCATGGATATTCCGGGCTGGCCGCCCGAGAACATCGAGGAACTGGCCAAGAAGCTCGAGCAGGAATACTGATCGGGCAGGAATCACGGGTTCCGGCGCTGGCCGGAGTGACGTTTTCGTTGGGCGGTCCGCGTCGCCGCCTGGTCTGGGGTACCTTGTCCGGCCCCTGAACAAACAGGAGAATGACCATGCGCCATCGTGTCGGCGGACGTAAGCTTCAGCGCACCAGCAGCCATCGCACGGCACTGTTCCGCAATATGGCGGCCGCGCTCATCAAGCATGAGCAGATCACGACCACCGTCGCCAAGGCGAAGGAGCTTCGGCCCTATACCGAAAAGCTCGTGACGCTGGCGAAGAAGGGCGGCCTGGCCAATCGCCGGCTCGCCATGTCTCGGCTGATGGACGACGCCCAACTCGTGAAGCTGTTCGACGTGCTGGCCCCGCGCTATTCGGACCGTCCCGGCGGCTATCTGCGGATCATCAAGGCGGGCATCCGCGCATCGGACGCAGCGCCGATGGCGATCATCGAGTTCGTCGACCGCGATCTGTCGGCCAAGGGCCAGGACTCCGGCCCGGTCGATAATGACGCCGATCTGGAAGACGCGGCCTGAGCCATCTTCCCTCGTACAAGTAATAAGGCCCGTCTCCCGCAGGGAAGGCGGGCCTTTTCCTTTGCGGCGCACCTCATTCAATCATGGCGCAGACAGCGCATCGGGCGTAGACTTACGCGCAAATTGGCAGGAGCCGATTGCCATGCGCCACATGCCCCGCACCCTGTTGAGCGCCGCCACCGCAGCGCTTCTCGCGACCTCGGTCGCATCGCCCGCCGATGCGCGGCGATACCGGCACCATGACCGGGGCGTCGATCTCGGCGACCTGATCGTCGGCGCAGTCATCATCGGCGGCATTGCGGTGCTTGCGTCGGAGATGGGCAAGGCGCGCGACAAGGACGGCACGATCTTCGGCGGCGACCGTAATCGCGGGGGCGACACGGAAAGCGCGGCGGTGAGCGCGTGCACGGACGCTGCGGAAATCCGCGCCTCGCAATCCGGGCGCATCGGTCGGGTCAGCGACATCGGCGATGTCGAGACCGACGGCGATCGTGTCCGGGTGCGCGGGACGGTGGAATATGGCGGCTCGGGTGGCTGGGGCGATCGCAATGACCGCGACGACTGGCGCGACCGCGTGCGTTTTACATGCACCTACAGCGATGGCCGCGTGGACGGCGTCTGGCTGGAGGATGGCTATGCCTGGCGCTGACAGGAATTGCGCATGGCAAGCCACTGGACTCTGTGAAGCGCTGGACCTATCCCGCGCGTGAACTTTGCCGGGGCTTTCAACATGACCGTCCAGCCGCAGGACTGCATCCTGATCATCGATTTCGGAAGCCAGGTGACGCAGCTTATCGCGCGCCGCGTGCGGGAGGCCGGGGTCTATTGCGAGATCGCGCCCTTCGGCAGCGCCGAGGCGGCGCTCGACCGGCTGCGGCCCAAGGGCGTCATCCTTTCGGGCGGCCCGGCGTCGGTCACGCTTGAGGAAAGCCCGCGTACGCCGCAGCGGGTGTTCGAGGCGGGCGTCCCGGTGCTCGGCATCTGCTATGGCCAGCAGACCATGGCCGCGCAACTGGGCGGCCGGGTGTCGCCCTCCGATCATCGCGAGTTCGGCCGCGCGTTTGTCGAGGTCGTCGAACATTCGGCGCTGTTCGACGGCGTCTGGCAGGTGGGTGAAAAGCATCAGGTCTGGATGAGCCATGGCGACCGGGTGGATACGCTGCCCGATGGCTTTCGGATCATCGCCCATTCGGAAGGCGCGCCCTATGCCGCCACGGCTGACGAGGCCCGGCGCTTCTACGGCGTCCAGTTCCACCCCGAAGTGGTCCACACGCCGGATGGCGCGCGGCTGATCGCCAATTTCGTCCGCCATGTCTGCGGGCTTGCCGGTGACTGGACGATGGCCGGGTTCCGGGACGCAAAGATCGCCGAGATTCGCGAACAGGTCGGGAAATCGCGCGTCATCTGCGGCCTGTCCGGCGGCGTCGATTCGGCGGTCGCCGCCGTTCTCATCCATGAGGCGATCGGCGACCAGCTGACCTGTGTGTTCGTCGATCACGGGCTGATGCGGCTTGGCGAGGCAGAGCAGGTCGTCAGCCTCTTCCGCGAGCATTACGGCATCCCGCTTGTCCATGTGGAGGCGGAAAGGCTGTTCCTGGACGGGCTGAAGGGGCTCACCGATCCCGAGGCCAAGCGCAAGTTCATCGGCAAGACCTTCATCGACGTGTTCGACGAGGAAGCGCGCCGGATCGGCGGGGCCGACTTCCTCGCCCAGGGCACGCTCTATCCGGATGTGATCGAAAGCGTGAGCTTCACCGGCGGCCCGTCGGTGACGATCAAGAGCCATCACAATGTCGGCGGCCTGCCGGAGCGGATGAAGATGGCGCTGGTGGAGCCGCTGCGCGAACTGTTCAAGGACGAGGTGCGCGAGCTTGGGCGGGAACTCGGCCTTCCGGAAGCCTTTGTCGGACGGCACCCGTTCCCGGGCCCCGGCCTCGCCATCCGTATTCCGGGTGAGGTGACCAAGGAGCGCTGCGACATATTGCGCAAGGCCGACGCCGTCTATCTGGAGGAAATCCGCAAGGCGGGACTTTACGACGCGATATGGCAGGCCTTTGCGGTGCTGCTGCCGGTGCGCACGGTGGGCGTGATGGGCGACGGGCGCACCTATGACAGCGTCTGCGCGCTTCGCGCCGTCACCTCGGTCGACGGGATGACCGCCGACATCTATCCGTTCGACGCCGCATTCCTCTCGGCCGTCGCGACGCGGATCGTGAACGAGGTGAAGGGCATCAACCGGGTGGTCTATGACTATACGTCAAAGCCGCCCGGCACGATCGAGTGGGAATGAGCGGGTAACGCGTGAAACCGCAAAGGCCCTAGCTCGGAAAAACCTCGACATGGATTTCGGCGGTGCGGCCATAATAAACGACGCGGCGTCCGGGGAACGATACGAGATAGCCCGCGCATCCCGCCTTTCCTGCCTCATCGCAAAAGGCGGCGTAGCTGTAATCTGGCCCGTCTTCCTGCGCCCAGCGCACGAGTGATGCTACCCTGCCGCTGTCGAACACCGCTGCGACTGCCGTTGCCGATCGGGGCAGGTCCAGCGTGATGCTGTCGCCTTCCGGCAGGTAACAGGTCTGGGTGTTGCAGCGATAATCGACGGCATAGCCTTCAAAGCCGGCATCGGCGAGTTTGCCGATGATCTCGGGAAAGCTGAGGCTCCCGTCCTGCGCGGCATCGAGGCAGGTTCTGGCGACAGCAATCCGTTCTGCGTCCATTCGCCGTGTTCCTTCTTCATTCGGGTGCATGGATCTCCGCGACTTCGTCCACGACAAGGGCTTCGATGTGCCCGATGCCGGAGATTTCCGCGCGGACGCGATCACCCGCCTTCAGCCATCGCGGAGGCCGCATCCCTGCCGCCACGCCGCTCGGCGTCCCCGTGAAGATCACGTCGCCCGGCTCCAGCGTCATCGCCGTGCTCAGGTCGGCGACCTGCGCCGCGCAGTCGAAGATCATGTCGCGGGTGTTGGAATGCTGCCGCTCCTCGCCGTTCACCAGCAGCCGCAGGTCCAGATCGCCCGCGTCCACGCCATCGGAAGTCTCGATCCAGGGACCGAACGGCGCATGGGTGTCGAACGACTTGCCGATCACGAACTGTTGCGTGCGCGTCTGCCAGTCTCGCACCGACACGTCATTGCCCACGCAATAGCCGAATATCACCTCCTGCGCCTTTTCCGCCGGGACATGCCTGCACCGCTTGCCGATGACGACGACCAGTTCCACTTCATAATCGAGCTGCTCGGACACCTTCGGGCGCTGCACCGGATCATATGGTCCGTTGACCGCCGTCCCCGGCTTGGTGAACCAGGTCTGGTGCGCGGGCAGCTCGCGTCCCATCTCGGCCACATGCTGTCGATAGTTGAGCCCCAGCGCGTATATCTTGCCCGGGCGCGGGATCGGCGCATGAAGGCGCACATCGGCCAGCGCATGGTCGCGGTCGCCGATGGCCCGCACCTCCCCGGCCACATCGTCCCATCGCTCGATCAGCTCGATCATCGTCCGGGGATGTGTCGACAGGCGCGCCGTCAAATCCGCGACATGTTCGCCATCGGTGAGACCGACGCGCAATCCGCTTCCGACCGAAAATGTGACCAGCTTCATGATTGCCTCGTGTGTGAGTGATGGCGCACGCCCATTCCGTCAACTGACGGCAACGGCCACGGTCCACAAGCCCAGAATCGCAAAGCTGGCCGCCGCGCCGAGCCGCACCCACTTCATCGGCACGACACTGGTGATCCGGTCGCCCAGCAGAACGGCAGGGACGTTTGCAAGCAACATTCCCGCCGTGGTGCCGATCGTGACCAGCGCAACCGACTGGTAGCGCGCTCCAAGACCGATGGTGGCGATCTGCGTCTTGTCACCGATCTCCACGATGAAGAACGCCACCAGCGTGGTGAGGAACGCGCCGAAACGCCGGTTGCCGCCGTCGGAAGAATCGTCGAGCTTGTCCGGGATCATCGCCCAGGCGGCCATGGCCAGAAAGCCGAGCCCAACCGCTATGCGAAACGCCGTGCCGTCCAGCAGCCCGGCCACCATCGTGCCGGCCCAGGCCGCCACCGCATGATTGGCGAGCGTGGCCAGCAATATCCCGGCGATGATCGGCCATGGCTTGCGAAAACGGGCCGCCAGCGCCACTGCCAGCAGCATCGTCTTGTCGCCAATTTCGGCCAGGGCCACCACAAGGGCGGATGCGAAGAGAACGTCCATCCGGTTTCCCTAAAGCACCTTGGTTTTGTAGTGGTGCCAGCTCAATATCGCCATCGCGCCGCGATATGGCTTCCATGCATGCGCGAGTTCGCGGGTCTGTCTTTCGCTGGGCCGCGCTTCCAGTCCCATGATTCGCCCGATTTCCACCTGCACCGCGAGATCTCCGGCCGGCCAAATGTCGGGGCGGCCCTCGGCGAACAGCAGATAGATTTCCGCCGACCAGCGCCCGATGCCCTTTATCCCTGTCAGGAGCGCGACGGCCTGTTCGTCATCCTCCGGCAGGCGCTCCAGGTCGAGCGTGCCCGTTGCGATCTGCCCGGCGAGGCTCCTTGCATAGCTTATCTTCTGGCGGGACAGGCCGGCCTCGCGCAGGCGCTGGTCGGAGGCCGAAAGCAGCACGTCCGGAGGCAGCCCGGGCCCAACCGCCTGTTCGAGCTTGTTCCAGATGGAGCGGGCGGCCGCAACGCTCACCTGCTGGCCGACAATGGTTCGGAGCAGCGTGCCATAGCCCGGCGCGCTCGTCCGTGGCTCCGGATAGCCGACGCGTTCCAGGGCTCGGGCGACGGCAGGCTCGATTGTCGCGACGCGATCAAGCCCTTCACGCAGTTCTTCACTAGTCAGTCCCAAGCGCATCACCCTTGATTTCATGGCACCATCGCTCCATAGCGCCGCAACACTTGCAAACATAGATGCCGGGAAGGATGGACATGGCAAAGCTGACCGTGGTCACGCGCGAAGGTCAGGAATCGACGATCGAGGCGGCTGACGGCCTCTCGGTGATGGAGGTGATCCGCGACGCAGGCTTTGACGAATTGCTCGCGCTTTGCGGCGGCTGCTGCTCTTGCGCCACCTGCCATGTCTTTGTCGACGAGGCTTGGGCAGACAAGCTGCCGCCGGTGGGCGAGGACGAGAACGACCTGCTTGACAGCAGCTCCCACCGCAATGCGAATTCGCGGCTCTCCTGCCAGATTTCGATGGACGCGGGCCTGGACGGGCTTCGGGTCACCATCGCGCCGGAAGATTGATCAGTCGGGCAAACGTCCGATCATTCGGGCCAGTCCAACCGCCGCCCGCCACATTCGGTCGCGCATGGACTGGCCGATCATCTCGTGCAGCCGTGCGTCAAATGCCGAACGCGCGTCTCGGGATGCATCCGCCACGCAGGCGAGCAGCAGCGATTCATCATAGCTGATCGGGCAGCCGCAGCGCGCCGGGTGGAGACGAAGGCGCTCCGGCCAGGCGTTCGCCGCCTCATCCATGAACCGCGCGACCGCAGAGGCGGTTTCCCCCAGCCCGAAGCTGTCGAGCCCATTGCGGAGCGCGGGCGTGACCGGCTTTCGGGCAAGGGCTGCCGCAAGCCATTCCCGCATCGCCCATAAAAGCAGCCGGTCGGGCAGGTCGAGCGCGAACAGCGGCGGCCGGCTGGGCAGCAGGGTCATAACGTCCACGGCCATTGGCATCTCCTGTAATTGATAATCGTTATCATTATAGATGTTCACATACTTGGCAAGTGCCAAGGCGGGCAGGCCTGTGCGCCGACCGACGCCCTATGAAAAACTGGCACGGCCCGTCAGGGCTGCTACAAGGCCGATCATGGATCTGGCGGAACTTCGCACTGAAAGATTTTTCGAGGACAAGAACCGGGCGTTCTGGATCCTGCAGGCGACAGGCTGGGGCGCCTATTTCGTGGTCCGTGCGCTCGGCGGGCTCGCCAATGCGATGGGGCTGGTCTTCTTCGTTCCCACGCTGATTTCGACCACAACCGGCTTTTCGCTCACGCTGTTGATGGCGGCCGTCTACCGGCGGGTCATCAAGATGCCGCCCATGTGGGTGTGGACGGTCTCCATCGCGCTGGTCGCGCTCGCGTCGGCCGCATTCTCGGTGATCGAGGTGTGGGCGCATGCCACCTTCTACAAGCCGGGCTGGCGGCCGGAAGGGGTCGAGTTTCTTGGGGCCATCCTTCTGGACGTCGCGGTGCTGGGGGCGTGGACGGCGCTCTATTTCGGCGTCAACTTCTATCTGATGCTGTCGCAGCAGAACGAGCGGCTGATGGCGCTTTCCAGCCAGGCGACCGAGGCGCAGCTCACCATGCTGCGCTATCAGCTCAATCCCCATTTCCTCTTCAACACGCTGAACTCCATCTCCACGCTGGTGCTGCTGAAGCAGACCGACCGGGCCAACGCCATGCTGTCCCGCCTCGCCTCGTTCCTCAGATATACGCTGGTTGGCGAGCCGACCGCGCAGGTGCCGGTGGAGAAGGAGGTCGAAAGCCTGAAGCTCTATCTCGAAATCGAAAAGATGCGGTTCGAGAGCCGGCTCCGCCCGAGCTTCGACATTGATCCGCTCGCCGCCAAAGCGCGCGTCCCGTCATTGCTCTTGCAGCCGCTCGTGGAGAATGCGATCAAATACGCGGTCACGCCGCAGGAGGAAGGGGCGGAGATCGCGGTTGAAGCGCGGGTCATCGGTGACAGGCTGGTGCTGAAGGTGTCGGATACCGGTCCGGGGTTGAACGACGCCGCGCCACGTCCCACTTCTTCGACGGGCGTCGGTTTGGCGAACACACGGGACCGTCTGGCGCAAGCTTATGGACCCGATCACAGGTTCGAACTCAAGACGAACGCTTCAGGGGGCACAGACGTTGTTATTGACATTCCATTCCAGCGGGAGCTGGCAAAGGAGCCCACTGCATGACGATCCGAACAGTTCTTGTCGACGACGAACCCTTGGCCATCCAGGGCCTTGCCCTGCGGCTTGAGGCGCATCCGGACGTCGAAATCGTCGCGACCTGCGTCAACGGCCGGGAAGCGATCCGGGGGATCAAGACGCATAAGCCCGATCTCGTGTTCCTCGACATACAGATGCCGGGTTTCGACGGATTTTCCGTTGTCCAGGGCCTGATGGAAATAGAACCGCCGCTGTTCGTCTTCGTCACCGCCTATAGCGATTATGCGCTGAAGGCGTTCGATACCCATGCGATCGATTATCTGATGAAGCCGGTGGAGGAAGACCGGCTTGCGGCAACGCTTGACCGTGTCCGGCTTCGCCTGAGCGAGAAGCGCGCGACCGAGGAGGCGAATCGCCTGAAGGAAGTTCTGGCCGAGGTCGCTCCCGAGGCGGAACTCCCGATGTCCGCGGAGGCGCATTCCAGCAACCGCTATGAAAAGCTGATCAATATCAAGGATCGCGGCCAGATCTTCCGCGTCGACGTCGACTCGATCGAGCGGATCGACGCCGCGGGCGACTATATGTGCATCTATACCGGCGACAACACGCTGATTCTTCGCGAGACGATGAAGGACCTCGAAAAAAGGCTCGATCCCCGACGTTTCCAGCGGGTCCACCGCTCCACCATCGTCAATCTGGACCAGGTACGGCAGGTGAAGCCGCACACCAATGGCGAATGCTTCCTGGTGCTGGAATCAGGCGCGCAGGTAAAGGTAAGCCGCAGCTACCGCGACGTGGTGGCGCGCTTCGTCCATTAAAACCGAGTAAAAGGGGCGCCTCGGCCGGGCGCCTCAGTCGCCCCGCCCGTAGCGGCAACAGATCGTCCGCACGACATGGTCGATATGCCGGGTTTGCTCTTCCTCGGTCATCGGCTCGGGCACGCCGCACAGCGCCGACATCTGCACCTTGTGAACGAGCAGGGCGCAAAAGCTGTCGGCCGCCTGGCGGGGATCGTCGATGTCCAGCAGCCCCTGATCGCGCCAGTTGCTGAAGACGCCGCTCAGCGCCACTGCCGTCCGTTCGGGCGCGCTTTCGCTGAGGCAGTTGCCGAAAGCGGCGTCCTTCAGGCTTTCAGCAACGATGATCCGCAGCATCGCGATCGAGCCCGGGTCCAGCAGGATGCGGAGAAAGTCGCGCGCGGTGGCTTTCAGCGCCTCTTCGGGTGGGCCTTCCGTTGCGGCAATATTGCTTATGACCTCATGTAGCGAAGCAAATTGCTCCGTCACCATGGCGCGCAGCAGACCCGCCTTGTTCTCGAACAGTTCATAGGCCGTGGAAAGCGAGCCGCCCGACCGCCGGATGATGTCCGTCATTCCGACATTGCTGTAACCTTGTTCAAGGAACAACTCATAGGCGGCGGCCATTATGACGCTACGTCGACGTTCTTTCTTGTCACATCTGTCCGCTAAGGCTGTCTTACCAAAATGCGCCGTCATCATCCTCACTCTACTTGACGGGTAATGTAACCTACATTACAGGGCGTGGCAAGACGGCGCGCAGGCCATTTTTCGCGCCGTGCAAGTGGTGAGTACATGCGCTTTAGGTTTTGCGAAAAGCTGATCGGGCTTGGCCTTCTGCCGGTGCTGGCGGTTCTTGCCGCCTGTGGCGGCGAAGGCGCACCTCCGTCGCCGCCTCCGCCCGAGGTGGACGTTATGACGATCCGCGCCGCATCGGTTTCCTATACGATCGAGCTTCCAGCGCGCGTGCAGGCTAAGCGCACGGCGGAGGTGCGTGCGCGGGTCGACGGCATTGTCGAGCGACGCCTCTATGTCGAAGGGTCCGACCTAAAGGCGGGAACGCCGATGTTCATTATCGACCCCCAAGAGATGCGGGCGGCGTACAATGCCGCGCGGGCGGCGCTCGCACGGGCGGAATCCGTGTTGGCCAACGCCAGGCAGGATGTCGAGCGCTACCGGCCGCTCGTCAAGCGGGAGGCGATCAGCAAGCAGGAATATGATGCGGCGACGGCGCGCGCGGCGCAGGCCGCTGCAGACGTCGAATCGGCCAGGGCGCAGGCCGACCGGGCGGCGCTGGATCTGAACTATGCGCGGGTGACCGCTCCCATATCCGGCCGTGCCGGGCGCGCTCAGGTGACCGAGGGGGCGCTGGTCAGCGCCAGCCAGGCTACGTTGCTCGCCACCATCGAGCAGCTCGATCCCGTCTATGTGAACTTCTCCCAGTCCAATGCCGAACTGCTCCGCCTCCGGCGCGCGGTCGATTCCGGGGCGTTGCAGTCGGGCGGGGTCAATCGCATCCAGGTTCATCTGGTGCTTGACGACGGCAGTGAATATCCGCTGCCCGGCCGTGTGGATTTCCTCGACATGGCCGTCGACCCGTCGACCGGCAGCGTTTCACTCAGGGCGGAGTTTCCCAATCCGCGCAACATCCTGCTTCCGGGGCAATTTGTCAGGGCGCAGGTGGATATCGGCTCGCTCCGCGAGGGCATTCTCATCCCGCAAATCGCGGTGAAGATGGCCGATTCCGGCGCTTCGGTTTTCGTTGTCGATAAAAAGGGCCACGCCGTGCCGCGCTCGATCAGGCTGGGCGAAATGCAGGGCGACAAATGGGTGGTCCTCGAAGGACTGCGACCCGGCGAGAAGATCGTGACCAATGGCGTGCAGAAGGTGATGGCAGGCCAGCCCGTCAGGGTTGCGGGCAGCCCCTCCGCACGCGCTCCTCAGACAAAGCGTTAGGACCGGTTCCGCATGGCCCGCTTTTTCGTAGACCGCCCGGTCTTTGCATGGGTGATCGCGCTGGTGATCGCGCTTGCGGGGCTGCTTGCGTTGCGCGGCCTTCCCATCGAGCAATATCCCGAGATCGCGCCGCCATCGCTGACGATCGACGTCAGCTATCCCGGCGCCGACGCGGCCACGCTGGAGCAGACGGTGACCACCGTCATCGAGCAGGAGTTGAACGGCGTGGAGGGCTTTCTCTACATGTCGTCCTCCAGCCAGTCGAACGGCACCGCGACGATCACCGTCACTTTCGAGTCGGGCACGGACATCGATCGCGCGCAAATGGATACGCAGAACCGGCTGCGGCGCGTCGAGGCGCGACTGCCCGAGGAGGTGCGGCGGCAGGGGATTCAGGTTAACCGGGCGAATGCGGCGTTCCTGATGGTGGTTGCGCTTCATTCACCCAATGGTGCGCAAACCACGCTTGATCTCGGCAATTTTGCAACGAGCAGGGTGATCGACGAGTTGCGGCGCGTCAATGGCGTGGGCGACGTCCGGCTGTTCGGGTCTGAATATGCCATGCGCATCTGGCTCGATCCGGCCAAGCTCGTGGCCTACAATCTTTCGGCGGCGGAAGCGCTGGCGGCGGTGCGCGAACAGAACAGCCAGATCGCCGGTGGTCAGATCGGCGATCAACCCACAGCGCCCGGTGCCGCGCTCAACGCGACCGTTGTCACCCAGAACCGCTTCACGCGACCGGAACAGTTCGAACAGATCATCCTGCGGGCTAACCCGGACGGCTCGACCGTACGCCTTTCCGATGTTGGCCGGGTCGAACTCGGGGCGGTAAATTATGCGATGTCTGCGCGTCTTGACGGCAAGCCGATGGCGGGCATGGCGATCCAGCTCGCCACGGGGGCGAACGCGCTGTCCGCGTCGAGGGACGTGCGGGCCAAGATGGCCGAGCTGGCGCAAGGCTTTCCGGCAGGTATCGAGTGGGCGGCGCCGTTCGATACGACCGAGTTCATCGAGGTGTCGTTGACGGAGGTGGCGAAGACGCTGGGCGAGGCCATGATCCTGGTCTTCCTCGTCATGTATCTTTTCCTCCAGAACTGGCGGGCGACCATCATTCCGACAATCGTCGTGCCCATCGCGTTGCTCGGCTCGTGCATAGGGCTCTGGGTGCTGGGGTTTTCGATCAACGTGCTGACGTTGTTCGGCATGGTTCTCGCGATCGGCATCCTCGTCGACGACGCGATCGTCGTGATCGAAAATGTCGAGCGCGTTATGGAGGAGGACAAGAGCACTCCCTATGAAGCGACGATAAAGGCGGTCCGTCAGATCTACAGCGCCATCATCGGGATCACGCTGGTACTGGTTTCGGTCTTCATCCCGATGGCGTTCTTCCCCGGCTCCACCGGCGCGATCTATCGGCAGTTCGCGGTCACGCTCGCGCTGTCCATCTCCTTTTCCGGACTGCTGGCGCTCACCCTTACGCCGGCGCTCTGCGCCATGCTGCTGAAACCGCGGGACGAATCACACGCGGACAGCAGAAAACATGGCTATTTCGGCCGTTTTTTCCTCTGGTTCAATCGTTGGTTCGGACGGACCAGCGACCGTTATCGAAACGGGGTTGCCCGCGCGCTGCGTATACCCATGCGCTGGATGGCGGCATTCGGCGTGGTGGTGGTGCTGGTGATCGCCATGTTCCGGCTGATGCCCGGCGGCTTCCTTCCCGAGGAAGACCAGGGATATGTCATCACTGTCGTTCAGGCGCAGCCGGGCTCTACAACCCAGCGGACGAGCGAAGTCGTGGGGAGGCTGGAAAAATTCTACGCCGGTGAACCGCAGACGGAGGGCGTCGTCGCCGTCCTCGGCTTCAGCTTTTTCGGAAGCGGCCAGACGGCCGGGCTGTTGTTCACATCACTCACCGACTGGGACGAGCGGCCGGGTGAGGACAATTCCACCCAGGCGCTGGTCGGCCGGGCATTCGCGAAGTTCTCAGGCATCAAGGAGGCGATGGTGTTTCCCCTGAACCCGCCTTCGATCAGTTCCCTTGGCATCGCGGGGGGATTCACCTTCAAGCTGCAGGATCGCGCCGGTCTTGGACAAGAGGCGTTGCTCGCCGCCCGCAATCAGTTGCTCGGCGTGGCTTCACAAAGCGAGAAGCTGCAAGGTGTCCGCCCCGAAGGCATGGAAGACGCGCCCGAACTGCGGGTGCAGATCGACCGCGTCAAGGCGCGCGCGCTTGGCCTCTCCATAGCGGATGTGAACGGCACGCTCTCGATCGCCTTCGGGTCGGCCTATGCCAACGACTTCAATCGCGAGGGGCGGGTGCTCAGGGTGCTGCTGCAGGCCGAAGCGGCCGCGCGGATGACGCCGCAGGACATCCTGAACCTGCGGGTCCGCAACGCCGAGGGGCAGATGGTGCCGTTCAGCGCCTTCACCGAAGTAAGCTGGGAAGCGGGGCCGCCGTCGGTGCAGCGCTATAACGGCTATCCGGCGATGACGATTTCCGGCAACGCCGCGCCCGGCTATTCCTCCGGGGAGGCGATGGCGGAGATGGAGCGGCTGGCCGAACAACTGCCCGAGGGCTTCGCCTATGAATGGACCGGCATCTCCTATGAGGAACAGCAGGCGGCCGGAGAGGCGACGATGCTGATGGGGCTTTCGCTTCTGGTCGTGTTCCTGCTGCTGGCGGCGCTTTATGAAAACTGGGGGATACCGCTTTCGGTGCTTCTCATCGTTCCGCTTGGCGTGTTCGGCGCGCTGCTGGCGGCCTGGCTGCGCGGCCTGCCGCTGGACATCTACTTCAACGTGGGTCTGGTGACGATCATCGGCCTGGCGGCAAAGAACGCAATTTTGATCGTGGAGTTCGCGCGCGAACAGGAGGCGGAAGGCAAGGAACTGACGGAGGCGATTCTCCAGGGCGTTCGGTTGCGTCTGCGCCCGATCATCATGACCTCGCTCGCATTCGTGCTGGGCGTCCTGCCGCTCGCCGCCAGCACCGGAGCGGGCGCGGCAAGCCGGATCGCGGTCGGAACGGGCGTGATGGGCGGCATGATCGCCGCCACGGCGCTCGGCATCTTCTTCACGCCCGTCTTCTATCTCATCGTCCGGCGCTGGGTCAGCCGGCGCAAGCCGCTGCTGCCGGGGGAGAAGGAAAGGGCGCTGCATGGCTAGTTCGCGGAATCGTCGCGCGGCCGTTGCCGCCGTGGCGCTGGCGCTGCTCGCCGGATGCACGATGCAGCCGCGCTACGAGCGGCCGACGCCTCCGGTCGCGGAGAGTTGGCCAACGCTGGCTCCCGATCTGGAGGCCGGGCCGGCGGCGACGGACATCGGCTGGCAAACGTTCTTCAACGATGAGCGGCTGAGGCGGCTGATCGCGCTCGGCCTCGCCAACAACCGCGATCTACGCGTGGCCGTGCTGCGTATAGACGAGGCGCGCGGGCAATATCGTATCCAGCGCGCCGATCTTCTGCCCGGCGTCGACGTCAACGCGGCCGCTGCGCGCAGCAAGACCAGCCCAGCCTCCGTCGGCCCGTCCATTCCGCCTAATGCAGTGTCGTCCGGAGCGGGCGACCAGTTTCAGGTCAATGTCGGAGTTTCGTCGTTCGAGCTAGATTTCTGGGGCCGCGTCCGCAGCCTCAGCGACGCCGCTCGCGCTAGCTACCTCGCTACCGTCGAGGGCGAGCGCGCCTTTCGAATCTCGCTGATCGCCGACATCGCCTCCGCCTATCTGTCGCTGCGGGCGCTGGATGAACGAATCGCGCTGGCGGTGGGGACGCTGGAAAGCCGCAACAAGGGGCTGGAGCTTGCAAAGCTGCGGCGCGACGCTGGCGTCACTTCCGCGCTCGACTATCGTCAGGCGGAGACGCTCTTGACCCAGGCGGAGACGGAGCTCGCATCGCTGCGCCGCCAGCACGCCCAGACGCGCAACGCCTTGGGCGTGCTGATCGGCGGCCCGCTTCCGCAGGATCTTCCGCCGCCGATGCCGCTTCTCTCGCAGGTCGATCAGCGGGTCGGCGCGGCGGTGCCGTCCGATGTGCTGGTAAGTCGGCCGGATGTGCTCAGCGCCGAGCAGCGCCTGCGCGCCGCCAACGCCAATATCGGTGCGGCCCGCGCCGCCTTCTTCCCGCGCATCAGCCTGACGGGCAGCTTCGGCTACGCCTCGACCGATCTCGATAATCTTTTCGGCGATGACGGCGAGACGTGGAGCTTTGGTCCGTCGCTTGTCCTCCCGATCTTCGATTTCGGGCGCAATGCGGCCAATCTCGATGTCGCCGAGGCGCGCAAGGACATTGCCGTTGCGACCTATGAGCGGACGGTACAGACCGCCTTTCAGGAGGTGGCTGATGCGCTTGCCGCCCGCCGCTATCTGACCGAGCAGGTCGACGCGCAGGCAAGGGCGCTCGCCGCGCAGCGCGACCTCGCAGAGCTGGCCGAGCTTCGCTACCGGAACGGAGTGGCGAACTATCTGGAGGTGCTGGACGCCCAGCGAAACCTCTTCGCAGCCGAGCAGGCGCTGGTCGAAAGCCGCCGCGAACTGCTCGCCAGCCTCGTCTCGCTTTATGTGGCGCTGGGCGGCGGCCTCAATCCCTGAACAGAGCGGCGTGCTCCGCCCGCAGCCGCGCCTTTTCCACCTTGCCCATCGCGTTGCGCGGCAGCGACGGCACGATAAGCACGCGGCGTGGCTGCTTGAAACGCGCAAGGCTGGGGGCGATCGCATCGCGCACCGACTCTTCTGAGAGCGCAGCCCCCGGCTGGGTCGTCACCACCGCGACGACAGCCTCGCCAAGGTCGGGATGCGGCACGCCGATCACCGCCGATTCCGCCACCCCCGGCACGGCGTCGATCAGCAGCTCGATTTCCCTGGGATAGATGTTGTAGCCGCCCGCGATGATCAGGTCCTTGGCGCGGCCGACGATGGAGATGCGCCCGTCCTCCGCGATCGTCGCGACATCGCCGGTGATGAACCAGCCGTCGGCCGTATGTTCCTCGGCCGTTTTCTCCGGCATCCGCCAATAGCCTGAAAACAGGCCCGGTCCCCTTATTTCCAGGACGCCGGGACCGGCGCCGCCACCGCCGATGCGGGCTTCGGTTTCGGGCAGCGGATAGCCCACGGTTCCGGCCAGGCGTTCGCCGTCATAGGGATTGGACGCGATCATCCCAGCCTCGGTCATGCCATAGCGCTCCAGGATGGCATGCCCCGTCCGTTCGGCGAAGGCGGCGAAGGTTTGCGGCAGCAGCGGGGCCGAGCCGGAAATGAAGATGCGCATGTTTCCGGCCAGTTCGCGCGTGAAGCCGGGGCTGTCCAGCAGCCGCGTGTAGAAGGTCGGCACGCCCATCATCGCGGTTGCGCCATCCAGCGCCGCGATCACCGCATCGGCATCGAACCGGGGCAGGAAGCGTATGGTGGAGCCGGTCAGCAGCGGCAGGTGCAGCCCCACGAACAGGCCGTGGACGTGGTTGATCGGAAGCGCGTGGGCCAGAATATCGTCGGTCGTCCAGCGCCATAGATCGACCAGCGCCCGGGCGTTTTCCCCCAGCGCGCGATGGCTGATCATCGCGCCCTTGGATCGGCCGGTCGTTCCGGATGTGTAAAGGATCGCGGCAAGGTCTTCGGCATCACGATCGGCCACAGCCGGCGCGTCCGACGTTGCAGCTGCCATCAGGCTTCCGCCGCCGTCCGCACCCAGTGTCAGCAGCGCGGGCGCAAGGCCCTGGCAGGCCGCCTCGTCCTTGGGGTCGCACACGAGAAGCGCGGGCTCGGAATCGTCGACGAAGCCCTTGATCTCGGCCGTGGTATAGGCGCTGTTCAGCGGCAGGAAGATCGCGCCCGTCCGCAGCGACGCGAGATAAAGCAGCACTGCTTCCGGCGACTTTTCGACCTGTGCCGCAACCCTGTCTCCCGGCTTGATCCCGGCGGCAAGCAAGGCTGATGCGACGGCCGCGACGCGGCGGTCAAGCTCGGAATAGGCGATGGACCGCGCATCGCCCGTATCCAGGAACAGCCTGTCGCCCGCGCCTGCCGCCGCCCGCAGAAGGGCGTGGTAGAGGTTGCCCGCCATGGCCGGGCCGTCAGCGCACCACGCCGGCAGCCGCGAGCACCGCCATCGTCGTCAGGTCCGACGCGGTCGATGTCATCGCCGCGATCTGCACCGGCTTCGCCATGCCGACGAGGAACGGGCCAAGCACGGTGCCGTGGCCGAGTTCCTTCAGCAGCTTTGCCGATATGTTGGCTGATTGCAGGCCGGGCATGATCAGCACGGTTGCCGGGCCGGACAGGCGGCTGAACGGATAATGCCGGTTCATGTCGCGATTGAGCGCGACGTCGGGCGTCATCTCGCCCTCATATTCAAAGCCGACGCCGCGCATGTCGAGCAGCCTCACGGCGTCGCGGATCGTGTCCAGCCATTTGCCGGGCGGGTTGCCGAAATTGGCGTAGGAGAGGAAGGCGACGCGCGGCTCCTGTCCCATCGCGCGGGCCACCGTCGCCGTCTGTTCGGCGATGTCGGCCAGTTCGGACGCGGTCGGGCGCTCGTTGACCGTCGTGTCGGCAATGAAGACGGTGTGCTTCTGGCCCACCATCATGTGGATGCCGAAGGGCACATGGCCGCCGGCCGGATCGATCACCAGCTTCACCTGCACCATGGTCTGGCGGAAGTGACGGGTAACGCCGGTGATCATCGCATCACCCATCCCCATGTCCAGCATCAGCGCGCCAAAGACGTTGCGGTCGTTATTGACCAGCCGCTGGCAGTCGCGCAGCAGATGCCCCTTGCGCTGGAGACGCGCGTAGAGCCGCTCCACCATTTCAGGCACACCGGGGGAAACCCGGGCGTTGTGGATCTCGAAGTCGGCGGGGTTCACGCCAAGCCGCTCCAGGCTGCGGCGCACCGGTTCGTCACGGCCGACGAGCAGCGGCGTTCCATAACCGCCTTCGCGGAAGGATATGGCGGCGCGAAGCACGACTTCTTCCTCCGCCTCGGCGAAGATGACCCGCTTGGGGTGCGCCCGGGCCTGCTCGTAGGCGGATGCAAGCACCGCCGTGGTCGGGTTCAGTCGGGCGCGAAGCTCTGTCCTGTAGGCCGCCTCGTCCAGGATCGGGCGGCGGGCCACGCCCGAGTCCATGGCCGCGCGCGCCACGGCGAGCGGCACTTCCTCGATCAGCCGGGGGTCGAACGGCGCGGGGATGATATAGTCGGGGCCAAAGCTGCGCGCGCCTCCATAAGCGGCTGCGACTTCCTCGGGCACCTGCTGGCGGGCCAGTTCGGCCAGCGCGCGGGCGGCGGCAACCTTCATCTCCTCGTTGATGGTCGTCGCGCGCACGTCCAGCGCACCCCGGAAGATGTAGGGAAAGCCCAGCACATTGTTGACCTGGTTCGGATAGTCAGAGCGGCCCGTCGCCATGATCGCGTCCGACCGCACCGCCTTCACGTCTTCCGGCCGGATTTCCGGATCGGGATTGGCCATGGCGAAGATGATCGGCTTGTCCGCCATCGACTTGACCATGTCTTGCGTGACCGCGCCCGCCACCGACAGGCCGAAGAACACGTCCGCGCCGCGCATCGCGTCGGCGAGCGTCCGGTCGGTGGTCTCCGCTGCATGGGCGGATTTCCACTGGTTCATGCCTTCGGTGCGGCCCTTGTAGATCACGCCCTTGGAATCGCAGAGCACGACGTTGTTGGGCTTTACACCCATCGCCTTCGCCAGTTCGGTACAGGCGATGGATGCAGCGCCCGCGCCGTTGACGACGATCTTGATGTCTTCCATCCGGCGTCCGGTGAGGTGGACGGCGTTGATGAGGCCGGCTGCGGAGATGATCGCGGTGCCATGCTGATCATCATGGAACACGGGAATGTTCATCCGTTCCCTGAGCGCCTGCTCGATAATGAAGCATTCGGGCGCCTTGATATCTTCAAGGTTGATTCCGCCAAAGCTCGGCTCCATCAGCGCGACCGCATTGACGAAAGCATCCGTATCCTCGGTGTCCAGTTCGAGGTCGATTGAATCGACGTCGGCGAAGCGTTTGAAAAGGACGGCCTTGCCTTCCATCACCGGCTTCGATGCAAGCGCGCCCAGATTGCCCAGGCCCAGAATGGCCGTGCCGTTGGAGATAACGGCGACGAGATTGCCCTTGACCGTATAGTCATAGGCCGTGGCGGGGTCTTTGGCGATGGCCAGCACGGGAACGGCGACGCCGGGTGAATAGGCGAGCGAGAGGTCGCGCTGCGTCGCCATCGGCTTTGATGCGACGATCTCGATCTTGCCCGGCCGTCGGCCCGAATGAAACAACAGTGCCTCGCGTTCCGAAAACTGGACGTTGCTGCCTTCGCTCATCTACCAGATACCTCCCTACTCTATTTTCTCCCTTGAAGCCCGGCGCGCTTCCACGCAAGCCTCGCATGCGTCCGCAGGGGTAAAGATGGCACGAGACGAACCTGACGAGGATGGCGCCGTTGCGGGCGCGACGCCGATGATGGCCCAATATCTGTCGCTGAAACGGCAGGCGGACGGCTGCCTGCTGTTCTACCGGATGGGCGATTTCTACGAGCTGTTCTTCGATGATGCGCGGATCGCCGCGGCCTGCCTCGACATCGCGCTGACGGCCCGGGGCGAACATGACGGGGAAAAGGTGCCGATGTGCGGCGTTCCCGTTCACGCGGCCGACGCTTATCTCGCCCGGCTGATCCGCGCCGGGAACCGGGTGGCCATTGCCGAGCAGGTGGAAAGCCCGGCCGAGGCGAAGAAGCGCGGCGGCAAGTCGCTGGTGCGGCGGGATATCGTCCGGATCGTCACCGCCGGGACGCTGACGGAGGAAAGCCTGCTCGACGCCCGCAGCGCGAATTGGCTGGCGGCGGCCTGTCCGGCGGGCGGCGAGATCGGGCTTGCCTGGGCGGACATTTCGACCGGCCAATTTTGTGTGACGAGCGTTGCCGAAGCCGCGCTGGAGGCCGAGCTTGCCCGCATCGGCGCGGCCGAGCTTGTGTCGCCGGAAGATTGGGACGGCGCGCCTGTGGATGCTGCCCGTAGGGCGCGGGCCGATTTCGACAGCATCAGGGCCGAAGCACAGCTGAAGCAGCTTTTCGGCGTTGCGACGCTCGACGGCTTCGGGCGCTTCGGCCGGGCGGACCTGGCGGCGGCGGGCGGTCTTATCGCCTATCTGGAGGCGGTGGGCAGGGGCAGCATTCCGCATCTGGCCCCGCCGCAAAAGATCGAGCCGCAGGACGTCATGGCGATCGACCCGGCGACAAGGGAAAGCCTTGAGATCGCCCGCAGCAGCGCGGGTGCGCGCGGCGGCAGCCTGCTCGACTGCATCGACCGGACGGTGACCGGCGGCGGCGCGCGGCTGCTGGGGACGGACCTGTCCGCGCCGCTTACCCGGCGGGAGACCATCGAGGAGCGGCTGGATTTCGTCGCCTGGTTCGAGCGCGACCCGCTGCTGCGCGAGCGGGTGCGGGATACGCTGAAACGCCTGCCGGATGTGGAGCGGGCGCTGGGGCGCGTGGCGGCGGGGCGCGGCGGGCCGCGCGATCTGGCGCAGTTGAGGGCAGGGCTCGAAGGCGCTGCGGAACTGAAGCGAAGCCTTCAGGCAATGGCGGATCGCCCGTCGCTGCTCGACGACACGCTCGGCCGCTTCGGCGCGCATGGGACGCTGACCGACCTGTTGTCGCGCGCGCTTGTCGCGGAGCCGCCGGTCGATTCCGCGGCCGGAGGGTTCATCGCGCAGGGCTATGACGCCGCGCTTGACGAGTTGCGCTCGACTGCGGGCGACGGCCGCCGGGCAATCGCCGCGCTGGAGGCGCGCTACCGCGAGACGACCGGCATCCAGGCGTTGAAGATCAGGCACAACAATGTGCTCGGCTTTCACATAGAAGTGCCCGCCCGCCACGCCGATGCGCTGATGAAGGAAGGCTCGGGCTTCACCCACCGCCAGACATTGGCCGGGGTGGTCCGGTTCAACGCGGCGGATCTCCATGAACAGGCGCTCAGGGTCACGCAGGCCGGCGACCATGCGATTGCAGCCGAGGCCGCGCATTTCGAGGAACTATGTGGCCAGGTGATCGTCGAAGCGGCCGCCATTTCCCAAACGGCGACGGCGCTGGCGCGGATCGACGTCGCCGCCGCGCTTGCCGAACGCGCGGCCGAGGGCGGATGGACGCGGCCGCTGATGACCGACGAGCCGCTGTTCGACGTGAAGGGCGGGCGGCATCCGGTGGTCGAACAGGCGTTGAAACGAGATCGCCAGCCCTTCGTCGCCAATGATTGCCGCCTTGAGGAGGCTTCGCGCTTGTGGCTGGTGACCGGCCCCAACATGGGCGGCAAATCGACCTTCCTTCGCCAGAACGCGCTGATCGCGATACTGGCGCAGGCGGGCGGCTTCGTTCCCGCCGACAGCGCCCGCATCGGCATTGTCGACCGGTTGTTCAGCCGCGTCGGTGCGTCGGACAATCTCGCGCAGGGCCGGTCCACCTTCATGGTGGAAATGGTGGAAACCGCCGCCATCCTCGCCCAGGCGACTCCGCGATCGTTCGTGATCCTTGACGAGGTCGGGCGCGGCACGTCCACCTATGACGGGCTGGCGATCGCCTGGGCGGTGCTTGAGGCGATCCACGACATGAGCCGCTCGCGCTGCCTGTTCGCCACCCATTATCATGAACTGACGCGGCTTGCCGAACGGCTCGACGCGCTGTCCCTGCATCATGTCAGGGCGCGCGAGTGGAAGGGCGACCTCGTCTTCCTGCACGAGCTTGCCGATGGCCCGGCGGACCGCAGCTATGGCCTTGCCGTCGCCAAGCTGGCGGGCCTGCCGCCGCAGGTGGTCGCGCGGGCGAGGGAGGTGTTGAAGCGGCTGGAGGCGGGCCGTCAGGCGAGCGGCGGCCTTGCCGCAGGGCTCGACGAGTTGCCGCTGTTTGCCGCGCAGGTGAAGGTGGAGGACGATGACCGGGACGCGTTGAGGGAGCGAATCGCCGCGATCCAGCCCGACGCCGTTACGCCCCGCGAGGCGCTGGACCTCATTTATGAACTGAAACGGCTGGCGGCGGACGACTGCCGCCACTAACTATCAACAATGTCCTGGCGTTTCGAATCCATTCCGCATCGCCGCGCGATCATCGATCGGCGCGACCTTTCCGATGCGCTGATCGAGCTTGGCGACGATGGCGACGCCTCGATACGACGCCAGCGGGCCACGCAGATTCTGAAGGAGGCGCTGGACAAGGGGCGCACCGAGATCAACCGGCGGCTGGAGGCGAATCCCGGCCGGGGCTCGGAGATTTCGGCATCCCACGCCTTTCTCACCGACCAGATATTGCGCCTGCTGTTCGATTTCACGACCGGCAGGCTCTATCCGCTGAACAACCCGACGGCTGCCGAACGGCTCGCGCTGGCGGCGGTGGGCGGCTATGGGCGCGGCGAGATGGCGCCGTTTTCCGACGTCGACATCATGTTCCTGACGCCCTGGAAGCAGACGCCATGGGGGGAGCAGGTGATCGAATCGATCCTCTATACCCTGTGGGATCTGGGGCTGAAGGTGGGCCATTCCAGCCGCTCGCTGGACGAGATGGTGCGCATGGCCAAGTCCGATCTCACCATCCGCACCGCCTTGCTGGAGGCGCGCTATGTCTGGGGCGATCAGTCGCTTTATGACGAGGCGACCGCCCGCTTCCTGAAGGAAGTAGTGGCGGGAAATGCACGCGGCTTCGTCGCCGACAAGCTGGCCGAGCGTGACGAACGGCACAGGCGCATGGGCGACAGCCGCTATGTCGTCGAGCCGAATCTGAAGGAAGGGAAGGGCGGCCTGCGCGATCTGCACACGCTCTTCTGGATCGGCAAGTTTGCTTATCAGACCCAGTCGGTGCCCGATCTTGTGGAGCAGGGGCTGCTGACCCGCGCCGAGCTACGACAGTTCCAGAAGGCCGAAAACTTCCTCTGGGCGGTCCGCTGCCACCTGCACTGCGTCGCAAAGCGGCCGGAGGAACGGCTGACCTTCGACGTCCAGCCCGAAATCGCCCGGCGCATGCGCTATTCCGACCGGCCCGGCATGTCGGGCGTCGAGCGTTTCATGCGGCACTATTTCCTCATCGCAAAGCAGGTCGGCGATCTGACCGGGCTGTTCCTCGCCCATCTCGACGAGAAGTTCGCCGCGCGCAGCCGCCGCTTCGGCCTGCCGTCGATCCGCCGCTCGCCCAAGAAGCTCAACGGCTTCATGCTGGACCGGGGAAAGCTTGCAGCACCCAGCGACGATTTCTTTTCCGAAGACCCGGTGCGGCTGATCGAGTTGTTTCACCTCGCCGACCTGCACGGGCTTGCGATCCATCCGCTGACGATGCGTCAGGCGGGCAGGGATATCGGGCTGATCGACGCCCGCGTCCGGCGCGATCCGCGGGCAAACGCCCTGTTCCTCGATGTGCTGACGAGCACGCGCGACGCGGAAACGGTGCTGCGCTGGATGAACGAGGCGGGCGTATTCGGCCGCTTCATACCCGATTTCGGGCGCGTCGTGGCCCAGATGCAATATGACATGTACCATCATTATACGGTGGACGAACATTCGATCCGCGCGATCGGGCTGCTTGGAAAGATCGAGCGCGGCGAGCTTGACGACGACCATCCTTTATCGTCCGCCATCATGCGCAAGGTGGTGTCCCGCCGCGCGCTTTATGTCTCGGTCCTGCTTCACGACATTGCAAAGGGACGGGGGGGCGATCACAGCGTGCTTGGCGCGGATGTCGCGCGGCACCTCTGCCCCCGCCTGGGCCTGACTCCGGCGGAGACGGAAACCGTCGCCTGGCTTGTCGAATATCATCTGCTGATGTCGTCGACCGCCTTTCGGCGCGACCTTGCGGACTTCAAGACGATCCTCGATTTCGCCGAAATAGTGCAGAGCCCGGAGCGGCTGCGTCTGCTGCTGGTGCTGACGGTGGTGGATATCCGCGCGGTCGGGCCGGCCGTGTGGAACGGATGGAAGCGCCAACTCCTCAGCGACCTGTACGAGGCGGCGGAGGAGGTGCTCCGGCTGGGCCACAAGCAGACCGGCCGCAGCGTCCGGATCGAGGTGAAGCAGCGCAATCTGGCGGGCGAACTCGGCTGGTCCGCAAAGGCCTTTCAGGCCTATCGCAAGCGCTTTGTCGACGCCTATTGGATTGCCGAGACGCCCGATGTCCTGCTTCGCAACGCGCAGCTTGTCGCGGACGCCGATGCAGCGGGCAAATCGCTCAACATCGCCACCCATGTCGATCCCGACCGGGGGGCGACGATGGTGACGGTCTACGCCGCCGATCATCCGGGGCTGTTCTACCGGCTGGCGGGCGCGATCGGCGTCGCCGGCGGCAACATCATTGACGCGCGCATCCACACCACGCGCGACGGCATGGCGCTGGATAATCTTCTGGTTCAGGACCCGCTCGGCGGTCCGTTGGACGATCCGGAGCGGCTGCGGCGGCTGGTGAGCGCGATCGAGGAGGCTTTCACCAATCGGCACCGCATGGCCCAGCGGCTGTCGCAGCGGCCGCTGCCGAGGCTCAGGGCCGACGCCTTCACGGTGGAGCCCAATGTGCTGATCGATAACCGCGCGTCCAATCGCTATACCGTGATCGAGGTCAACGCCCGCGATCGCCCGGCGCTGCTCGGCAGCCTCACCTATGCGCTGTTCCAGGCCAAGGTCACGATCCATAGCGCGCATATCGCCACCTATGGCGAGCGGGCGGTGGACGTTTTCTATCTGACCGACCTTATCGGCGAGAAGATCACCAGCCAGCAGCGGCTGAAGACGCTGGAAAAGAGCCTGCTCGAAGTCGCGGGCGGAAAGTCGCTTATACCCGCCAAGGCTGCCTGAGGCGGCGTTCAGCCGCGCTCCCAATAGGGCGACGGGCCGTAGAGGCCGGTCAGGAAGCGGATGAAGTGCTGCACGGCGGGCGGCATCAACCTGCGGCTGGGATAGACCGCGAATATCGCGGCGTCCCTTGCCCCGCCATAATCGGGCAGAACCACCCGTAACGCGCCGGATTTGAGTTCTGCCGCCACGTCCCAGCTTGAACGGAGCGCGATTCCGATCCCGGCAAGCATGGCCTCGCGCACCACTTCGCTTGAATTGGTTCGTATCACGCTTTCGACCGGCAAGACCACCGCCCCCTCCGGCCCGTGCAGCCGCCAGGGCGTCTGATGCGAGGCGGCGAGCAGGCGGTGACTTGCCAGACCGGCCAGCTCAAGCGGCTCCCCATGATCGGCGATATAGCCGGGCGTCGCGCACAGCATCCGCCGGTTGGGCGCGAGGCGCTGCGCGATGAAGCTGGAATCGGGAAGCGTGCCGATCCGGACGGCGATGTCGATTCCCGAGGATACCAGATCGACGAAATCGTCGGTCAGGTCCAGCTCAAGCTCTATTTCCGGATTGGCGTCCAGAAACGGCTTCAGATGGGGGGCGATGTGAAGCCGGCCGAAGGACGTGGGGGCCGTGACCTTGAGCGGGCCGCGCGCGCGCTCGGACCTGCCGGCGACCATCGCCTCGGCATCTTCGACGGCGGAAAGGATCGCCACCGCCCGTTCATAAAAGGCGCGCCCCGTCTCGGTGGGCGCAAGTTTGCGCGTGGTGCGCTGCAAAAGGCGCGCGCCCAGCCTTTGCTCCAGCCGGGCGATCCGCTTGGAGACCATGGCGGGCGTGAAGCCAAGCGCCCGCCCCGCCGCCGACAGGCTGCCGGCATCCACCACGCGCACCAGTATTTCCAGATCGTCCAGTGCCATGAGCCGCGCTTTAACGGGTCGCCATTTTCAATACAATGGATCAGGTGATTTGAAATATGTGACCTTTTGAAAAGGTTCGCGAGGCCCTATCCTGCGCGGGACACCATCCAACATTCGAGTATCGCCATGACCCATGTCCGCTCCGGTGAGATCGCGGTTGCAGAGCCGCTCTATCAATTCGTCAACGATCAGGTGCTGCCCGGCACAGGCGTGGAGGCGGACGCCTTCTGGAAAGGCCTGTCCGATTATCTGACCGCCTTTGCGCCGCGCAACCGCGCGCTGCTGGACAAGCGCGACATGCTTCAGGCGCGCATCGACGAATGGCATCGCACGAATCCCTGGCCGTTCGATGCGGCCGCCTATGAGGCCTTCCTTCGCGAGATCGGCTATCTCCAGCCGGAACCGGACGCCTTTTCCGTCGGCACCGCCAGTGTCGATCCTGAAATCGCGACTCTCGCCGGGCCTCAGCTCGTCGTGCCGCTCACCAACGCCCGCTATGCGCTGAACGCGGCGAATGCGCGCTGGGGCAGCCTCTATGACGCGCTCTATGGCGCCGATGTCATTTCCGAGGCGGACGGCGCGGAAAAGGGGGGCGGCTATAATCCCGCGCGCGGCGCGAAGGTGATTGCCTATGCCAGGCGCTTCCTCGATCAGGCCGTCGGCTTGCGCGAGGGGAGTCATGCGGACGCGGCGGGCTATGCGATTGACGACGGCGTGCTTGCAGTGACTCTCGGCGGCGGCGCGAAGACCGGGCTTGCCGATCCTTCGAAGCTGGCGGGCTGGCGCGGCGATGCGGGCGCGCCCGACGCGATCCTTCTGGTCGACAACGGGCTCCACATAGAAATCCGGATAGACCGCGATCATTCGATCGGACGAACCGACCCCGCCGGTGTCGCCGATGTGCAGGTGGAAGCCGCGCTCAGCACGATCATGGACGGCGAGGATTCGGTCGCCGTGGTCGACGCTGAGGACAAGCTGCTGCTTTACGGAAACTGGCTGGGCCTGATGCGGGGCACGCTTTCCGCCAGCTTCGGAAAGCAGGGCCGGGAGCTGGAGCGGACGCTGGAGGGCGACCGCAGCTACAGCACGGCGGGCGGCGGAACGCTGACGCTTCCGGGCCGCAGCCTGATGCTGATCCGCAACGTCGGCCTCCATCTGACGACCGACGCCGTCACCGACCTTCAGGGCAATGAAATGCCCGAAAGCCTCGTTGATCTGGCGATCACTTCGGCGATCGCGCTGCATGATCTGAAAGGCCTGGGGAAGCTGCGGAACAGCCGCGCCGGATCGGTCTATATCGTGCGTCCGAAGATGCACGGGCCGGAAGAGGTGGCGTTCACGTCGGAAGCCTTTGCGCGGGTGGAGGCGATGCTGGGCATGGCCCCCAACACGCTGAAGATGGGCATCATGGACGAAGAGCGGCGGACCAGCGCCAATCTGGCGGCCTGCATCGCGGCCGCGCGCGACCGGGTGTTCTTCATCAACACCGGCTTTCTCGACCGGACGGGCGACGAAATCCACACCTCGATGGAGGCAGGCCCCGTCATCCGCAAGGATGCGATCAAGGCGGCTGGATGGATCAAGTCCTATGAGGACCGGAACGTCGATATCGGCCTTGCGTGCGGCCTTCAGGGCCACGCCCAGATCGGCAAGGGCATGTGGGCGATGCCCGATCTTATGGCGGGCATGATGGAGCAGAAGATCGGACATCCCAAGGCGGGGGCGTCGACCGCCTGGGTTCCCTCGCCAACGGCCGCGACGCTCCACGCGCTCCACTATCATCAGGTGAATGTCGCGCAGGTGCAGGCGGAACTGGCAGGGCGGCCCAAGACCGGGCTTGGCCCCTTGCTCCAGCCGCCGCTCGCCGAGGGCAAGAACTGGTCGCCCGAGGAAATCCGCGAGGAGCTGGACAATAATTTGCAGGGCATCCTCGGCTATGTCGTCCGCTGGATCGACCAGGGGGTCGGCTGTTCCAAGGTGCCGGACATCCGCGACGTGGGCCTGATGGAAGACCGCGCGACCCTGCGCATCTCCAGCCAGCATGTCGCCAACTGGCTGCGTCACGGCGTAGTGACGGAGGATGAGGTGCGCGCCGCGTTCAGGCGCATGGCCGAGGTGGTCGACCGGCAGAACGCGGGCGATCCGCTCTATCAGCCCATGGCGCCCGGCTTTGACGGAGCGGCCTTCAACGCCGCCTGCGATCTGGTCTTCAAGGGCTGCGAACAGGCCAATGGCTATACCGAGTTCCTGCTCACCGCGTGGCGGCGCAAGCGCAAGGCGGCATGACCTTGCCGCTTGCCTAAACGTGGGCGCGGGCGTAACGCGCCTGCCATGACGATGCAGGGGGGCATGTCCGCCGGGGGGCGGAAACTGGGTCTGGCGCTGATTGCGCTCGGCCTTGCCTTCCGCATCCTCATCGCGCCCGGCCTGATGCCGCAGGCGTCGCCCGAAGGGCTGACGCTGACGCTCTGCACCGCGCAGGGGCCGGTCGAATACAGGCTTGATCTCCACAAGGCGCAGCCGGAGCCGGCGGCGCACGATCCCTGCCCCTATGGCGCGCTGGCGGCCATGCCGCTGCTGCCCGAACTTGCCGTCGCCGTCGCGCCCCTGGTGTTCGAGGCGGCGACGCTTCTGTCCGGCGTCCCGGCCGAAGCGCGCCCGCATGTCGGCGCGCCCGCGCCGCCGCCGCCGTCCACTGGACCGCCCACCCTGTCCTGACGCCTTGCGACCGGGCTGCTGCCCGGCGTCTATCGTTTCAGTACAGAGGAATAGAGAATGAACATGCGTTCCGCCGCGCTTTCCTGCGCGTGCCTCGCGGGCTTTTGCGCCCCTGCCGCCAATGCAATTGAAGCCGCCCCGATCATCGTTGACGCGACCGAGCTTGCGACCGTGCCGCCGCCCGAGGTGGCCGCCGCCGCGATCCGGCGCACGCCGGGGGGCGTCGATCTGGTGCCCGCCACCGATTATCTCGACGGTCACGCCGTCAACCTGCACGACATGCTCGCCTTCTCGCCGGGCGTGTTCGCGCAGGGCCGCTATGGCGAGGAGGCGCGGCTCTCGATCCGGGGATCGGGCATCGGCCGCGGCTTCCACCTTCGCGGCGTGACGCTGCTGATCGACGGCGCACCGGTGAACACCGCCGACGGATCGGGCGACTTTCAGGAGATCGACCCGCTGATGCTCTCGCATCTGGAGGTCTATCGCGGGGCCAATGGACTCAGGTTCGGCGCATCGAGCCTTGGCGGCGCGATCAATGCGGTCACTCCGTCGGCGCGGACGCTGGGTCACGGCTTTGAGGCGCGGGTCGAAGGCGGCAGCTTCGGCACATGGCGCGGCCATGCCAAGGCGGGCCATGTCGGCGAGCGCGGCGACCTCTTGATCGCCGTGACCGGCAGCGGCACGGACGGTTATCGCCAGCAGAGCGGCGGGTTCAAGGTGCGGCTCAACGCCAATTACGGCTACAGGCTGTCGGACGCCGCCGAGACGCGCTTCTACCTGACGCTCAACCACCTGGATCAGGAGGTGCCGGGCACGCTGACGCTTGCCGATGTGAAGGCCAATCCGCGTTCCGCACCGCTCAACAGCCGGCTGAACGACCATGTGCGCAACATACGCTCCGCACGGGCGCTGAACAGGACGGTCATTTCGCTTGGCGGGGCGACCGCGCTTGAGTTCGGCGGCTTCCTGAATGTGAAAAGCCTTTACCATCCGATCTTTCAGGTCATCGACTATGAGACGGTCGACTGGGGCGGGTTCACCCGGTTGACCGGCGGGGCCGGATCGTTCGCATGGACGCTTGGCGCGCAGGCGCAGTTCGGCACGGTCGACGCCCGGCAATATGTGAACATGGGCGGCAGGCGCGGCGATTTGCGGGCAAAGGCCGATCTCACGGCCAATAGCATCGCGGCCTATGGCGAAGGGCGGCTGGCGATCGCCGAAGGGCTGACCGCCGTCGGCGGGATCCAGTTCACCAGCGGCAGGCGAAAGGCCGATGATCTGCTGAACCCGGCCCGCGGTGACAGCCGCACCTATGACGAATGGTCGCCAAAGCTGGGGCTGCTCTACGAACCGGCCGAGGCGCTGCAATTCTACGCCAATGTCAGCCGTGCGGCCGAAGTGCCGACCTTTTCCGAGCTGGTTCAGGGCACGGTGCAGCAGTTCGTGCCGCTGGATGTCCAACGAAGCTGGACGGCCGAAGTCGGTTCGCGCGGCAGCGCCGGGCCGGTTTCGTGGGACGTGTCGGCATATCGCGCATGGGTGCGGGGCGAGCTTCTGGCCTACACCGTCAATCCCGACGTTCCGGCAAGCACGTTCAACGCGCGCAAGACGCTGCATCAGGGCGTCGAGGCATTGCTTGAACTGCGGCCGGCCGAGGGGCTGCGCTTCCGCCAGATCTACAATTACAGCGACTTCCGCTTCAGGAACGACAGCCAATACGGGAATAACCGCCTGCCGGTGGTGCCGCGCCACCAGATCAGGTCCGAACTGCGCCTCGATGCGGGCGGGTTCAGCGTCACGCCTTCGGTCGAGTGGATTCCGCAAGGGGCGTGCGCCGATTATGCGAACACCACAAGGGCGGGCGGCTATGCCGTGGCAAACCTCGGCGCGACCGCGAGGCTCAATGAGCGCGCGAGTGTGTTCCTTGACGCGCGTAACCTGTTCGACAGGAAAGGCGTGGCCGACATATCGGCGGCGACGCTCGTGACGCCTGCTTCGGCCGTCTATTCGCCGCTCGACGGGCGGGCGGTCTATGCCGGGTTGAGACTGGCGATCTGATCCTCGGCAGGCAGTCGGAAAACCGACGGGAAGCGCGTCGGTTTTCTGCTGCCGCCTTCCGAAGATCGCGCAAAACCGCGCCTTTCACGCTTGGCACGGCAGTTGCATTCATGCTCCTGCCATGACCACGATCGACGCAAAGAGCCTGCTCGCCATCCGCTCCCAGATACTGGAGCGCAACGCCGTGCTTGCCCGCGCTTCGGCGCCCGCCGCCGCGCAGCCCGCCGATTTCGGCGCGACGATGCAGCAGGCATTGGGCGCGGTGAACGAGCAGCAATCGCGCTCGTCCGCCTTGTCCGCCGCTTATGAGCGCGGTGACACCACCGATATCGCCGCAGTGATGATGCAGCGGCAGAAGGCGTCGATCTCGTTCGAGGCGACGCTGCAGGTCAGGAACCGCCTGCTCAGCGCCTACAAGGACATCATGAACATGCCGGTCTGACGCCGCCCGCATGCCAGCCGGAAACCAGCCAATGAACGAGCATATTAGATGAGCGACGCCGCAGCCCAGACGACGAACATGGCCGCCTCCGTTTCAACGCCGCAGCCTTTTGGTCCGGCGCTGGGCCGGTTTCAGGCGCAGGCAGGCGCGATCCTCGCCCAGCCGGCCATCCGTCGCAGCCTGCCCATGGTGCTTGGCACGCTCGCGCTCGCGCTGGTCGCGATCATCTATATCATGACGCGCACGCCTGAAATGCGCACGCTGTTCGCGAACCTTCCCGAAGCAGACAAGGCGGCGGTGGTGGAGGCGTTGCAGGCGGCCAATTTCGATCCCGCCGTCGACAGCCTGACCGGAAGCGTTCAGGTGCCCGCAGGCGATTATCACAAGGCGCGGATGATGCTGGCGGGCCAAGGCCTGCCCCATTCAGCGCCCGAAGGCTATGAGCTGCTGAACGACATGCCGCTCGGCGCCAGCCGCGCGCTGGAGCAGGCGCGACTGAAGCAGAGCCAGGAAAGCGAGCTTGCGCGAAGCGTCGCCGAAATCGCCAGCGTGGAATCGGCCCGCGTCCATCTCGCCCTGCCCGAACAATCGGTCTTCGTCCGCGACCGCACTTCGCCCACCGCGTCGGTTTTCCTGAAGCTTGCACCCGGCCGCGTGCTTGGTGAGGCGCAGGTGCGATCGATCGTGAACCTTGTCGCCTCCTCGGTGCCGGGCCTTCCGGCCGATCGCGTTTCAGTGGTGGACCAGTCCGGCACGCTCCTGACGCCCGACAGCGCGGACGACGAGTTTGGCGAAAGCCGCAAGCGGCTGGGTTTCCAGACCAAGATGGAAGACAGCTATCGCCAGCGGCTGGTGTCGTTGCTGACTCCGCTGCTTGGCGCGGAAAACTTCAGCGCCGAGGTGCATCTGGACCTCGATTTCACCGAGAGCCAGCAGACCAGCGAAGCCTTTGACAAGGAAAACGCCGTCATCCGCAGCGAGCAGGGTACGCTGCAGGCCAGCGACGGCCCAGGCGCTCCGCCGCGCGGCGTGCCGGGCGCGCTCAGCAATATTGCGCCGCCGCCCGCCACGGTCCAGCCGCCGCAGGCCGCCGCTGCCCAGCCCGCCGCTGCCCAGCCCGCGCCGGGAGAGGAAGAGGCCGCGCCCGCCGTACCCTCCGCAGGCCCGCGCAACGAAAGCTACACCCGCAATTACGAAATCGGGAAGCAGGTGTCCGTCACCAGAGCGCCGATGGGGCAGGTGAAGCGCGTGTCGGCCGCCATCGTGCTGCGCGAAAACGGCAAGGGCATGAAGCCGAAGGACATTCAGGCGATCGAAAAGCTGGTGCAGAGCACGCTGGGCTTTGACGCGGCGCGCGGCGACGTGGTGACCGTCACCGCCCGACCGTTCACGGACACGACCCCGCCCGAACAGCCCTGGTACGAGATCGACGTTCAGGAAAATACCTGGATTCCCGATGTCGCGAAGATCGGCGCGGCGCTTGCCGTCTTCGCGCTGGTGTTCTTCATGGTGCTGCGGCCCTTCATGAAAAAGGCGATGGAAGTCCCCGCGCACACCCCGCGCATTCCGGGCGCGCTGGGCCAGCCGATCCTGCTGAACCCCGGCGACGATCAGGCGATGGAGGCGATCCGCCAGAAGCTGCGTCCGCGCGGCGGCCTTCCGCCGGAGCTTTTGACCACCACCAACAGCTATGACGACAAGGTGGCCGTGGTCCGCATGTTCGTGGCGGAAGACACTGCGCGCGCGTCCAACGTCGTCCGCCAGCTTCTGCGCAGCGAAGCGCCACAGGGGGCAAGCAATGAGTGAGGAAGCAGTCGCAGCGCTGCCGCGCCATCTCTCCGGCACGCAGAAAAGCGCGATATTGATGATGCTGCTGGGCGAGGATGAGGCGGCCGATCTGCTGAAGCATCTGAACCCGCGCGAAGTGCAGAATCTGGGGCAGGCGATGTATTCCATCGCCGATGTCGATCAAGGCACGGTCAACAATGTGCTGGACGAGTTCATCCTTGCAGCCCGCGAGCAGACCAGCCTCGGCCTTGGCACCGGCCCCTATGTGAAGAACGTCTTCGTCAAGGCGCTGGGCGAGGAGAAGGCCGGCAGCGTGCTTGGCCGGATGAGCGCGACGACTCCGCAAAAGGGCATCGAGCTGCTGGACTGGATGGACGCACGCTCGATCAGCGCCACCATTCAGGGCGAACATCCGCAGGTGATCGCGGCGGTGCTGTCGCACCTCGACGCCGGGCTTGCGGCCGAAGTGCTGCAACTGATGCCCGAGGATATGCAGGCCGACATGATGTACCGGGTGGCGACGCTGGATTCGATCCAGCCCGACGCGCTGGCCGAGCTTGAGCGGGTGATGCAAAAGCAGATCAAGGCGAATGCAGCCGTCCGTTCCGCCACCATCGGCGGGGCGAGTGCCGCCGCCAGGATCATGAATCATGTGCGCGGCGGGGCCGACCGGCGGATCATCGGCGAACTGACCGGGATCGACGAGGACATCGGCCAGACCATTCAGGACCAGATGTTCATCTTCGACAATCTGCTCTCGCTTGACGACCGCAGCATGCAGACGCTGCTGCGCTCGGTCGACAACACGCTGCTCGTGCCCGCGCTGAAGGGCGCCGACGAACGAATGCGCGCCAAGTTCCTCGGCTGCATGTCGCAGCGCGCGGCCCAGACCGTGCAGGACGAACTTGAGGCGACCGGCCCGATGCGAGTGAGCGAGGTGCAGGACGCGCAGAAGCGCATCCTCGCCATCGCCCGCCAGCTGGGTGAGAGCGGCCAGATCATGCTTGGAGGTTCCGGTGACGATTATGTCTGATGCGGCGATGGACATGGCAGGCGCGCGGGCGCTGTCGCTGACCGAACTGTTCGCGCTGGAGCGGAGGGAGTTCGTCCCCTCGCTCGTAGGTGCCGGAATGGCGGGATTTCGCGCGCGGATGCCGGTCACCAGCCTGGATGGCGAGACGCAAGCGGAGGAACCCGAGATCGATCCCGCGCTTGCGCGCGAGGAAGAGCTTGCCGCCGCGCGCGCGGAATCCTTTCAGGCCGGGCTCGAGGCGGGCCAGGCGGAAAATCTGGAAGCGGTCGAGATGATCATCGCCGAATGCCGGGCGCTGATGCAGAGCCTCGATGAGGCGCGCACCATCGACAAGGCCGCGCTTGGCCCGATGATGAAAAAGGCGGTGCTGGATCTGACCGCGCAGATCGTCGAGGCGCACGTCGCCGCCGATCCGGCCTTCGTCAACGGCTGCATCGGCCGCGCGCTTTCAACCTTGAAGGAAGCGCATGAAGCGGCGCGGCTCTACCTCCATCCCGACGACATTGCGACGGTGGGCGAGGATGCGACCGACGGCTATCGCAATCTGACCATCGCCGCCGATCCGCTGTTGCCGCGCGGCAGCGTCCGGCTGGAGGCTGGCGGCGGCGAGATCGAGGACGGGGTGCGGCCCCGCATCGCGCGGCTTGAACAGGCACTGCGCGCGGCGGGCCTTGCCGCGTGACGACCGCGACCGACGATCTTGCCGGAATGCTGGCGGGATTGGGCAGGCTGACCATCGACACCGCGCCCGAGCAGATCGGGCGGCTGACAAGCTATGACGGCCTGCTGCTGGAGGCGTCCGGCCTTTCCGCTCCGGTCGGGACGGTGTGCAGCATCGAAACCGCAGGGGACTCGGCCGAGGCCGAGGTCATCGGCTTTCGCAATGGGCGGTGCATATTGATGGCGCTTGGCCAGCGCCCCGAACTTCTTCCGGATGCACGGGTGCGGGCGGTGAGCAACCAGTCGCGCGTCGATGTGGGGCCGGGCCTGCTTGGCCGGGTGATCGACGGCGCGGGTCTGCCGCTGGATGGACTGGGGCGGGTGGAGACATCGGCCGAATGGCCGCTTGCGGGCAGGCTCCAGAACCCGCTGGAACGCGCGCGGGTGACCGAGCCGTTCGACGTGGGCGTGCGCGCCCTCAACGGGCTTTTCACGTTCGGACGCGGGCAGCGTGTCGGCATTATCGCCGGTTCGGGCGTCGGCAAATCGGTGCTGCTCGGCATGATGACGCGCTATTCCATGGCCGATGTCGTGGTGGTGGGGCTGATCGGCGAACGCAGCCGCGAAGTGACCGATTTCGTTGCGACCAAGCTCAGCGGCCCGGCGCGCGACCGCTCGGTGGTGGTCGCCGTGCCCGCCAATCATTCGCCGATCATGCGGATCAGGGCGGCCCATCGCGCGACTGCAATCGCCGAATATTTTCGCGACCAGGGCAAGAATGTGCTGCTGATTTTGGATAGCCTGACCCGTGTCGCCCATGCGCAGCGCGAGATCGGCCTTGCGCTTGGCGAGCAGCCGACCGCCCGAGGCTATCCGCCGTCGGTCATCTCGCTGCTGCCCAATCTGATCGAGCGGGCGGGCAATGACGCAAAGACCGGCGGGTCGATCACCGCCTTCTACACCGTGCTCGCCGATGGTGACGACACGGTCGGCGATCCGGTGGTCGACACTGCGCGCGCCATATTGGACGGGCATATCGTGCTTTCCCGCGCGCAGGCGGAGCGCGGCGTCTATCCGGCGGTGGACATCGCCGCCTCGATCAGCCGGGTGATGACCGATGTGGCAACCCGCGAGCATGTGGCGGCGGCGCGCGCTCTGAAGCGGGCAGCCGCGCTCTACGACGAAAATCGCGACCTGATCCTGATGGGCGCCTATGCGCGCGGCAGCGATCAGGCGCTCGACCAGGCGATTACCGCCCAGCCGCATGTAACCGGATATCTGTTGCAGCCAGAGGACGAGCCCGTCGACATGGCGACGTCTGTGGCCGAACTGACGGCAGTGTTCGGGGCCTGAGATGCGGGGCAAGGCCGACCGGCTGGCGCGGGTGGCACGCATCCGATCGCTCCAGAAGCGGCAGGCGCTGGCCGAGGAAGCACGGGTGCTGACCGAGCGCGACCAGATCAGGCAGATGGCAAACCGCATCGCAACGCTGCGCCGCGCCTATACGCCGGTGGAAGCGGAGGCGGAGAGCTTTTCGCTGAAATCGCTCGCGCATCAATATGAACGGCTCGGCAAGGCGCTGGCGGCGACCCTCGACCGCGAAGACCGCGCGAACCGGGCGCTTGCCGAAACCCGGGCGGAAACGCTCGCCGCGCACATGCGCAAACGCGCCGCCGACGAACTCGCGGCGCGCGCGGAGGCCGGGGAACTGGTCGAGGCGGATCGCCGCGCCGAGCGCAACGCCGTGCCGCGGCGCGTCAAGCCCTGACGCCAGTCCGATCGGAGCTGGTCCCGGACTGGCACGGTTATTGCTGATTAGCTGACAGCAAGGCTCACGGAGGCATTATGGGCATCGAAGCGACTGGTCTGGGCGATATTTTCACGACGCCCGAGCTGTCTTCCGAAACCGCCAGTCGTGCAGCGGGGCAGGATTTCTCAAGCTTTTTGAAGGCGCTGGGCGTGTTCCCGCAACCCCATGTCGGGGAGCCGACGGCGGCAGTCGGCAAGCCGACGCCTGAGGCGGAAAGCGGCGACGCCATTCCCCCAACGCCCGCACTCGATGAAAGCGACGGGGAGCCGCCGATGTTCGTGAAGATTGCCGAGCAGCTTGCCGTGGCCGTCAGGGGCGGGGAGGCGAAGCCGCAAAAGGCCGCCGCCCTTCCGTTCCCGCCGGAAGCGAGCGCCGCCGCGCCCGAGATTACGGACGGTGAAGCCGCGCCGGACGCCGATACAGAGACGGATCAGAAGCCCGCGCCGGATGCGAACATCAGTGCGATTGCGCCGGATACAGGTCAGGCCGCGCCGGTGATCGGCGTCGCGCCGCCGATGCAGGCCGCCGCCGCTCCTGCGGACGAACCGTCCTCTCCGCAGCCGGTTCCGGCGGTCCGTACCGACACTGCCGCCGATCTGCCCCCGGCCGACGCAGGGGAGGCTGTCGTGCCGCCCGTCGCGTCGTCCCTTCCCACGGCCATGCCGGTGCAGAAGGGCGAGGGACGACCAGCGGCGAAAGCGCCGGACGCTGCCCATCCCGTGCATGGGGAGCCGGCTGGCGGAAGGATTTTGCCGGAACTTCCCGAAGCCGCATCCGATCAGGCGCAGCTTGCGCGGGGCGAAGGCAATCGCGCGGAAAGCGCGAAGGCCGATGAGGCGGCCGCGACTCCGGTCCCGCCCGCGCCCGATCAGGGCCGCAGTCACGCGACTGTCGCCGGGGCGGAGCGCCATCTTTTGACGACGCCTTCGGGGCAGACCCCGTCGGTGGCGGCTCCGGCTCCGTCCGTCACGCCCCAGCAGGCGTCGCATCAGCAGGTGATGGACGATCTGCTGGTCGGCAATGCGGTGGAAGACCAGTGGGTCGACCGGCTGTCCCATGATGTGCAGGCGCTGATCGCAAGCGACAACCGCGAGGCGCGGCTCCATCTGCGCCCGCGCGAACTGGGTGACCTCTCGATCAAGCTCGAGATGCAGGACGGGCAGGCGAAGGTGCATTTCACGGTGGAGACGGCCGCTGCCCAGTCGCTGATCGGCGACGCCACGCCGCGCCTTCAGGCGATGCTCGAAAATCGGGGCGTGAAGCTGGAGCAGGCGTCGGTCGATGTCGGCGGCGGCTCCGACCGGGAGGGACAGGGCAGGCAGCAGGACGCGCCGCCCTTCATGGCCAAGGCGCCGCCATCGGCGCTGGCGGCCGCCGTTCGCCGCACGGCCCGGCTGACCGCATTTGAACGCTACGCATGACCATCACCAGAACCAGGCAGAGAACAGGCATATGAGCGACACTCCCCAACCCAGGAAGAAGGGCGGACTGATGAAGCTGCTGATCCCCGTGATCGGCGGCGTGGTGCTGATCGGCGCTGGCGCGGGCGGCGGCTATTTCGCAGCCTCCAGCGGCATGCTGGGCGGCGGCGCACACAAACCCGCCCATGACGGGCCGCAGCGGGTGGAAAGACCGGCGGGCGAGACGCCGCATCAGGTGGATAGCGACGGCGACGGCCAGTACGAGACCAGCTATTTCGAGCTGAAGAAGGAGTTCACCTCCAATCTGATGGACCCCAATCGCTATATCCAGGTGGGGCTTGGCGTCGCCACCACCTATGATTCCAAGGTGACCGAGGCGGTCGAAAAGAACGATCCCGCCATCCGTTCCGCAATCCTCGGCGTGCTTGCCGAACAGACCGCCGCCGATGTCGCCACCATCAAGGGCAAGGAAGCGCTGCAACGCAGGCTGCGCGGCGTCATCAACGAGACCCTGGAAGCAAAGACAGGCTTCGGCGGCATCAGCCAGGTCTATTTCACCAGCTTCGTGATCCAATAGGACGACCGATGAGCTCCGATCTCAACCTCAGCCAGGAAGAACTGGAGGCGCTGCGCCAGGGCATCGCCGACGGCAGCATCGCATCGAACGCGGGCGTGATGCCGGACGGCGAGGTCGCGCCCTATGCCTTTGGATCGGACGAGGAGCGCAGCTTCGGCGAGCTTCACGCGCTCCACCTGCTGAACGAACGGCTGGCGCGCGGAATGCGGCAGGTGTTCCAGCCAATGCTGCGGGTGCAGCCCAAGGTATCGGCCGCGCCGGTGCTTCTCGACAGCTTCGAGAATTATTCGGACGGCTTCGATGATTTCCTGAGCCTCAACATCATTCGCATGGAGCCGCTCAGGGGCCAGGGCCTTGCCGTGCTGAAGCCGGACCTGATCGGCGCGCTGGTGGACGCCTATTATGGCGGCAAGGGTGAACCGCCCGTCCACCGCCTGCCGGATTTTACCCCGGCCGAAGACCGCGTGATCCAGGCGCTGCTCGAACGCATGTTCGCTGCGCTCAACGCGGCATGGGCCGATGTGTTCGACCTCCAGTTCAGCCGGATCAGCAGCGAAAGCCATCCGCAGTTCCTGTCGTTCCTCGACCCGGACGATGTGGTGGTGGTGACCCGGTTCCTCGTCACCCTCCCGCGCGGCACAAGCTCGCCCGTCGACCTCGTCTATCCGCTCCAGTCGCTGAAGCCGCTGCTGCCGCTGCTCCGCATGCGCGTCATCACCGAACAGGGAGAGCCCGACGCGCTTTGGGACAGGAGGCTGCGCGCGGCCTTGCTCGACATCGAGCTGCCGGTGCGCTCGATCCTTGCCGAACCGTCGATGCCGCTGCGCGCGATCGTCGCGCTGAAGCCGGGCGACGTCATCCCCATCAGCCTGCCGGAAGAACTGCATCTGCTGGTGGAGCGGACGACTTTCGGCGTCGGCACGCCCGGCGAGGCCAATGGCAACGCCGCCATCCAGATCAAGTCCATCGCGCTGCCGAGCGCTGCGACCAACCGTTGACACAGGAGCCATGACCCAGATGGAAGACAATCTCACCGCAACCGCCGAACCCGGCGGCGAAGAGCTGTGGAAGAACGGCAGCCCCAATCTGCGGCTGCTTCAGGAAATCGACGTTCGCCTTTCGGTGGAGGTCGGCAGCGCGCAGCTGAGGATACGCGATCTTCTGAACCTGAACGAGGGCAGCGTCGTCGAACTGGACCGTCAGGCGGGTGCGCCGCTCGACGTGTTCGCGAATGGCACACTCATTGCAAAGGGAGAGGTCGTCACGGTCGGCGGGCGCTTCGGCGTACGGGTTACCGACATCGTGGCGCCGGGAGAGCGCGTCAAGGACATCTGACGCGTCAGCTTTTTGACGGGGGTGGACCTTGATCTGGGACTATTTGCTGCGGCTGGCGATCATGCTGCCGCTCATCTGCGCGATGATCGTGGCCGGGCTGTGGCTCGCCAAGCGCTATAATCTGGGCGCGCTCGGCGCACGGGCGGGGAACGCCCGCTCGGTCGCGCGGCTCACCGAAACGATCGTGCTTTCCCCCGGCATCCGCCTTGCCGTGGTCGATTTCGCCGACAAGCGGCTGCTGCTCGCCGTCACCAAGCAGGGCGCGAATCTGTTGAGCGAGACCGCCGCCCCCGCCTTTCGCATGGAGGAGGGCGGCGATGCGCGGTGAATCGTCCTTTCTGTCATTCCCGCGAAGGCGGGAATCCATGAACACGGCCTTCCCGCATAACCGTCGGCTTCGACGTTCATGGATCCCGGCCTGCGCCGGGATGACGATCGCAGTTTGCATAGCGCTTTTCCTCCCCACGCTCGCCCATGCACAGGCGGCGGTGCCTGCAGCACCCGCCGGGCCGTCGGCGGTGCAGTTCGCGGCCGATGCGTTGAGCGGAAGCGCGGTCCCCGGCGCGCGCCAACCCTTGTCGCTGTCGCTGCAGGTCCTCGTCCTGATGACCTTGCTGTCGGTGCTGCCGGCCGTCATCCTGATGATGACCTCCTTCACCCGCATCATCATCGTCCTGTCGATATTGCGGCAGGCGCTGGGCCTTGCGCAGACCCCGCCCAATCAGGTGCTGATCGGGCTTTCGCTGTTCCTCACCTTCTTCGTGATGAGCCCGGCGCTCAACCAGATCAACGAGACCGCTTTCAAGCCCTATGCCGCCAACACCATGCCGATCGACCAGGCGGTCGAAAAGGGCGGGGCGGTGCTCCACACCTTCATGATGGGGCAGACGCGCGAGAAGGACATCCAGCTCTTCGCCAATCTGAAGAAGGACCAGCCCTATGCCTCTCCGGCGGACGTGCCCTTCTCCGTCCTGCTGCCTGCATTCGTCACCAGCGAGTTGAAGACCGCGTTCCAGATCGGCTTCCTCATCTTCCTGCCGTTTCTCGTGATCGACCTTGTCGTCGCGGCGGTGCTGATGTCGCTTGGCATGATGATGCTGTCGCCGACGCTGATCTCGCTGCCGTTCAAGCTGCTCTTGTTCGTGCTGGTCGATGGCTGGGCGCTCACCATGGGCTCGCTCGCCGGCAGCTTCTTCACGACCTGAGGGGACGGACGGTGGACGCAGCATATTTCACTTCCGTCGCGGGACAGGCGCTCTGGATACTGGTGCTGGTCTCGGCCCCGGTCATCATCCCCGCGCTCGCCATCGGCGTGCTGCTGGGCATGGTGCAGGCCGCGACCTCGATCAACGAGGCGACGCTCAGCTTCGTGCCGAAGCTTCTGGGCGTTCTCGTCTGCCTCGGCATTTTCGGCGGGCTGATGATGGGCCTGCTGATGGACTTCACGATCGACATCTACGCCCGCATTCCGGACCTCGTGCGTTGACGGCCATTCCCTCCCTCGCGATCGAGGCGTGGCTCGTGCAGATGATCTTCGCGATGGCGCGGATCGGGGCGACGCTGGTTTCGGCGCCCATCTTCTCGGCGCTCGGCGTGCCGCTCCAGGTGCGCGTGATCCTGGCGGGCGCGGTCGGCGTGCTGGTGCTTGGGCTTTATCCGCTGGAGGTGCCGGCCGATCCGCTGTCGCTTCAGGGCTTTGCCACCATCGCGCAGGAGGCGCTGATCGGGCTGTCGGTGGGCTTCATCCTTCAGGTCGCCTTCGCGGCTCCGCTTTTGGCGGGCGAGTATCTGTCGAACTCCATCGGCCTTGGCTTTGCCAATATGGTCGATCCGCATAGCGGCGGGCACAGCGCGGTCGTCGGCCAGTTCCTGATGATCCTGATGACCCTGCTCTTCCTTGCGGTGAACGGGCATCTCGTCCTCGTCGAGCTGATCGTCAAAAGCTATGAGACCATGCCGCTCGGCGGCGGGTGGCTCACCCGCGACCATATGTGGGACATCGTGACGTTCGGCGCCTATGTGTTCGCCGGTGGCCTCGCCATCGCGCTGCCGGTGGGCTTTGCGCTCTTCGGCCTCAACCTTCTGGTGGGCGTGCTGACCCGCGCCGCGCCGCAATTGAACATCTTCGCCGTCGGCCTGCCGCTGACACTGATGACCGGCTTTGTCGTGCTTGCAATCGCCTTTCCGGCGATGAGCCAGCTCATGCAGTCGGCCGCCGCGACCGGGCTGGATCAGGCCCGATCCTTCATCGGGGGATAGCATGTCCGACAAGCCCGAAAAGGACGATCAGACAGAAGCCCCGACCGAGAAGCGCAAAAGGGAAGCGCGGGAAAAGGGCAATGTCCTTCGCTCGCGCGAGCTTGCCACGGCGCTGGTGATGATGTCGGGCGCGGTCTATCTCGCGCTCGCCGGGGCGTGGATGGCCGAAAGCCTGAAGAATGTGATGCGCGTCGGCCTGCTCGGCATCCGGCGGGGCGGCGTGGATTTCCAGCCGGGCCGCGCGGCCTGGGCGCTGGGCGAGATCGTCGCCGTGCCCCTTGGCGGGCTGTTCCTCGTCTGCACGGTGGCGGCGATCGCAAGTTCGGTGGTGCTTGGGTCCTTCCAGTTCAACATGTCGCTGATCGCGCCCAAGGCGTCGCGGATGAACCCGGTCAACTACGCCAAGCGCATCTTCGGCATCCAGGGCCTTTCGGAGCTTGGCAAGTCGCTGCTCAAGGTCATCCTCGTCGGAGTCATCGGCTGGTGGATGCTGTCGGGCTATGCGCGCGAGATCGCAGCGCTTGGCGCGCAGGATGTAGGCCGGGCCATCGCCCACACCGGTCATCTCGCCGTCATCTTCCTGCTGGTGCTTTCGGCCGGGCTGATGGTGGTGGCTGGGGTCGACGTGCCGCTTCAGATCATCCAGCTGATGCAGAAGCTGCGCATGTCGCGCAAGGAAGTGAAGGACGAGCTGAAGCAGACCGAAGGCTCGCCCGAAGTGAAGATGGCGCTGCGCCGCAAGCAGCGCGAGGCGACGCGCAACAATGTCCGCGCCGGTGTGCAGCAGGCGCATGTCATCCTGACCAACCCGACGCATTTCGCCGTCGCGCTTCGCTATGACCGCGCGACCGACCGCGCGCCGGTGGTGGTCGCCAAGGGCAAGGGCCTCGTCGCCGAGGTGATCCGCGAGCTTGCTGCGGAAAACAAGGTGCCGGTGCTCAGCTATCCGCTGCTCGCCCGCGCCGTCTATTTCACCTCGCGCGCGGGGCAGGAAATCCGCGACGATCTGTATGTCGCCGTCGCATCGGTGCTGGCGTTCGTGTTCAGCGTGGAGAACGACCGGCTGACGCAACCGGCGATCGACGTGCCGGAAGGCGCGCGCTTCGATGAAAACGGGAGGGAGCTGTGACAGTTTCGGCAATTAAACGAACGGTAAATCCTGCCGTATTAGAACGAGAGGCTGTCGGCGGACCTGCGGCCGATGGAAGGGGGCGGTTCCAACAATGTCGATCCTGACAACCCTGGGCGGCGGATCGGGCATCGACACCGCGCAGCTTGTGTCGGACCTTGTCGCTGCACAGCGCGCCGGTGCGGACGCCCTGCTTCAGTCGCGGCAGGAGAAGGTGGACGCCCGGATATCCACCCTGTCGCAGATCAAGTCGGCGCTTTCCTCCTTCTCCACGGCGCTCAACGCACTGGTCTCAAGCGGTTCGCTTGGCCGCCAGACGGTGAGCAGCGACAGCGCGACCGTGGCCGCAAGCGCATCGGGCACGGGCGAGCCGACCAACATCTCCACCACCATCGAGGTGCAGCAACTCGCGCAGCGGCAGACCGTCGCCTCCGCGCCGGTGGCCGACAGGAACGCCCCGGTGGGCGAGGGTACGCTCACGATCAGTTTCGGCACCGTGACCGGCGCTTTTCCGACGCCCGGCGGCTTTTCGCCCAACGGCAAGTCGGTTACCATCACCATCGGTCCCGACAACAACAGCCTCGTCGGTTTGCAGCAGGCGATCAATGCCTCCGACAGCGGCCTTACCGCGTCGATTATTCAGGATTCGGGCGGCGCAAGGCTGGTCATAAAAGGGGAGACGGGCGCGGCCCAGGGCTTCACCATCGATGGCAGCGCTGGGCTGGAGGCCTTCGAGTTCGGCCCCGGCGCATCGGGCATGACCTGGTCCACCCAGGCCGCCAACGCGGTGATCGTGGCGGACGGCGTGACCGTGGAGCGCACCACCAACAGCGTCAGCGATCTTGTGCCCGGCGTGAAGCTGGACCTGCTCCGGACCAACACCGGCGCGCCGCTGACCGTGACGAGCGACTATGATCAGCAGACGCTGAAGGACTCGGTCGGCAATTATGTCGCGGCCTATAACGAACTGATGGCGATGTTCGCCGAGGCGACCCAGCCGGGCATCAATGGAGCGGTGGCGGGGCCGCTTGCGGGCGATTCCACCATGCGCGACCTGAAGCGCATGCTGGGCGGGCTCACCAGCAAGACGCTGCTTGCGGGCGACGGGCCGAAGAGCCTTGCCGAGATCGGCATCAAGACCAATCGCGACGGCACGCTTTCCATCGACGACGCAAGGTTATCGGCCGCCGTCGCCCAGCATCCGGGCCGGGTGCATGACATGTTCGTGCCGGGCCAGACGAGCAGCTCGCCGCTGCTGGAGGTCGCAAGCGCAATCGGCGCCATCAAGACCGGCAGCTATGAAGTGACGAATGTGGTCGCGGCCACCGCCAGCACTGCGGTCGGGTCGTCGGTGCCAACCGCGTTCGATACGCCGGTGGTGATCGATGCATCGAACAAGAGCTTCACCGCCACGGTGGACGGCCGCACCTCGCTGACGATCTACCTGCCCGAAGGAAGCTATGCCTCGGGCGATGCGCTTGCGTCGGCATTCCAGGCCGCGATCAACAGCGATCCGGTGCTCGCCTCGTTCGGTGTCGGCGTGACGGCGGGATGGGATGGCTCGGCCTTCACCTTTACCTCCAAGAGCCTCGGCATGGCCTCTGCCGTTACGCTTGGCGGGCTCGACGGCACGCTTGCGGCGGTGCTCGGCCTAGATGCGATGACATCGACCGCCGGAACCAATGCGTCGGGAACCATCGCGGGGCAGGCCGCCTTCGGCAGCGGCAATGTGCTGACCGCCTCCTATACCAGCGCCGCCAAGGGGCTTGCGATCAGCGTGTTCGGCAATGTCACGTCCGCCACCATCACGGTGCGCGACACGATCAGCGGCATGCTGGCGGATATCGAAAAGCAGCTCACCTCCACCAGCGGCGCGTTCACCACTGCGTCCGCGCGGCTATCGGCCGAGGCGAAGCGTATCGCGGAGGAACAGGAAGCGCTCGATCTTCGCAGCGATGCGCTGAAGGAACGGCTGGTCAAGCAGTTCACGGCGATGGAGCGGGCGGTGTCGGCGTTCAAGGCGACGCAAAGCTACATGCAGCAGCAGATCGACATGTGGACCAATGCAGAGAACTAGGGACTTGATACAGATATGATGACGGCGCAACGCGCGCGGCAGAGCTATGCCACGGTCGACAGCAGTACAAGGACGGAACAGGCCAGCCCACACCGGCTGATCGAGCTGCTTTATGACGAGCTGCTCTCGTGCCTGCGGCAGGCGGGCATCGCCATCGCCAACGGCGATCTGGAAATGAAAAGCGGCAGGCTCAGCAAGGCGCTGTCGATCGTTCATGGCCTGGAATCCGGCCTTGATTTCACGCGCGGCGGCGAGGTGGCGCGCACGCTGGGCGATGTCTATGCATCGGTGCGCCGCAAGGTGATCGCCGCCGGTTCCGATATGGATCCGGCCGGACTGGCGGAAGCGGCGGACGCGATCGAGGGGATCGCCGATGCCTGGAAGCAGATCCGCCCGTGAGCGACGTCGCGACCCTTTCGCAGGATCTGGAAACCGTGGGCAGCGCCGCATTGTCGTCCGTCTCGGCCGGAGATTGGGAAGGGTTCGAGCGCTATGAGGTCGCGCGGCTCCAACTCGTCATGTCATTGGGGGCGCTGGCGCGCGAGGAGGCGTCCCGGCGCGGCGCGGTGGTGACCGCGCTTTATCGCGCGGCCGATCAGGGGCGGACGATAGCGACGGCCGTGGAAGCGGCGCGGCTGCGGCACAACGCCGGCTCGGGCGAGGCGCTGCGGCAGGACAGGGCGGCGCGGGCCTATGCTTCGATAAACCGGGTCTGATCCCGGCCGCCCGATCAGGCGGCGGCGGGACGTTCGGAACGGCTGATCTGGTATTTGCGCATCTTCTCAATCAGCGAGGTGCGCTGCAGGCCCAGCATGCGGGCGGCGTCGGCGATCACTTCGCCGCTTGAATCGAGCGCGGCCCGGATCAGCGACTGTTCCAGTTCGGCCACCATTGCGCGCATGTCGAAGCTGCCAGCCCCCACCAGCGCACGCGGGTCGATGTTGAAGCCCGCCCCATAGGGCCGAAGCGGCGTTGCGACGGCGCTGATGTCGGCGATTTCGGCCGGTTCGTCCTCGATGCAGTCAGGGCTTGCGGCTTCCCAGACGGCCACCGATTCGTCCATGTCGTGCGGAACGGAAATCGTCGCGCCGATCAGCAGCTCGATGTCCTCCGCGCTCACCTCTGCATCGGGATGCAGGATGGTCGCGCGTTCGATGACGTTGCGAAGCTCGCGTACATTGCCGGGCCAGTCATAGGCGGCCAGCATGCGCATCGCGGCGGGTGAGAAACGGGTTTCGGCGTCCATCTGCCCTAGGAAGTGCGCGATCAGCTCCGGCAGGTCCTCGCGGCGTTCGGCAAGCGCTGGAAGCCGCAGCGGAAAGATGTTCAGGCGGTAGAACAGGTCTTCGCGGAACCGGCCGTCGATGATCGCCTGTTCCAGATTCTTGTGCGTGGCGGAAATGACCCGGACGTTGACCGCCTGCGTCTTGTTGCTGCCGACGCGCTCGATCTGGCGTTCCTCCAGCACACGAAGCAGCTTCACCTGCATGTCGGCCGGCATGTCGCCGATTTCGTCGAGGAAGATCGTGCCGCCATCGGCCGCCTCGAACCGGCCCTTGCGAGTCTGGAGCGCACCGGTGAACGCGCCCTTCTCATGACCGAACAGCTCCGATTCCAGAAGCTCGCGCGGAATGGCCCCGCAGTTGACGGCGACGAAGCTGGCGCCCCGCCTCGACGACGCTTCGTGAAGGCAGCGTGCGACCACTTCCTTGCCGCTGCCGGATGGGCCGGTCACCAGCACAGAAGCCTGGGAGCGGGCGACCCGCGCGATCAGACGGCGCACCTCGGCCATCTTGCGGCTGCGGCCGATGAGCAGTGATTCGATAGAGGGGAGGGATGTTGTTACAGTAGCGAAATCAGCATCAATTTCGCGGTCGGTCCGCGCAGTCTGTCCCATGTGTCCCCCCGGATCGGCGTTACATCGCCTGTGCGAACTTGTTACCGGGAAAATGGTTAACGAAAAAATACCGGGTATTCGTAATTCCCGTAAACCATTAAATTTTTTTCGAAACGTCACCGTATCGAAGCTACTCCGGATCCTGGTCATTCGCATGTAACATTTCGCCGGCAAGATAGAGCGAGCCTGCGATCAGCACGATCGGCGGCCGTTCGTTGTCCGCCGCGCGCGCTATGCGCTTCAGCGCATCCGCCCCATCGGCGGAAGGAACGGCCGATATGCGGTGCGCCTTGGCCGCCCGGGCGAGTTCCTGCGGCGAATGATGGTCGTGGCCGGGCACCGGCACCGGATAGACGGCCGTCAACAGTCCGGCGAATGGCTTGAGGAAGCCGGCCGCATCCTTGTTGGCGAGCATGCCGAGCACCATCAGCAGCGGCGCGTCGTCATGCGCAAGCTCACGAAGCGCATCGGCGACCACCCGCGCGGCGGCGGGATTGTGGCCGCCGTCCAGCCAGAGTTCCGATCCTTTTGGCAAGAGGTCGGACAATGGCCCGGGCGCGAGCCGCTGCATGCGGGCGGGCCACTCCGTCCAGCCCAGCCCGGCGCGAAGCGCGGAGGGAGGAACGTTGACGTCGCTTTGATGGCGGATCATCGCCACCGCCAGCGCGGCATTGTCGGCCTGGTGCGCTCCCGGCAGCCGGGGCAGCGGCAGTTCCAGCAGACCCTTTCCGTCGCGATAATGGAGGTGGCCTTCATAAACCGCCGCGTCCCAGGCGACGCCGCGGATGACCTGCGCGCCGCCTCTGGACCTGACCTCCTCGCTGACCACCTTCTGCACCCGCTCGGCGTAGCGCGACATGATGATCGGCACGCCGGGCTTGGCGATCCCGGCTTTTTCGGCCGCGATCTGCTCTATCGTTGCGCCGAGAAACGCCTGATGGTCGACGCCCAGCTGGGAGATTCCGCATGCGGCGGGCGCGGGAATGACGTTGGTCGCGTCCAGCCGCCCGCCCAGGCCCACCTCGATGACGCAGGCATCGGCGGGCGTGCGGGAAAACGCCAGAAATGCGGCCGCGGTCGTCGCTTCGAAAAAGCTGATCTCGTCGTCGCCGTTCGCGTCGAGCACCTCGGCGAGCAGCGCGGCGAGCGGCTGATCCTCGATCAGGCGTCCGGCAAGTCGGATACGCTCGTTGAACCGGACAAGGTGCGGGCTGGTGTAGACATGGACCTTGTGGCCCGCCGCCTCCAGACAGGCGCGCAGATAGGCGCAGGTCGATCCCTTGCCGTTGGTTCCCGCGACATGGAAGACGGGCGGCAGGTCTTCATGCGGATTGCCCAGCCTGTCGAGCAGCCGCCCGATCCGGCCAAGCCCCAGCACGTCGCTGCCCGGCGACAAGGCCGCCAGCCGGTCCAGCTGCGTTTGCAGCGGCGGGTGATCCGATCTCGCGCCGTCCGCCATGGCTGGCGCTTCCTTCAGGCGTGTTGCTGTTGCGGCATCAACAGGCCAATGACCCGGCCCAGAGTGTCGCGAAGCTGCCGCCGGTCGACGACCATGTCCAGCATGCCGTGCGCAAGCAGATATTCCGCGCGCTGGAAGCCCTGCGGCAGCTTCTCGCGGATCGTGCTTTCGATCACGCGCTGCCCCGCAAAGCCGATGAGCGCGTTCGGCTCGGATATCTGGATGTCGCCAAGCATCGCATAGGACGCGGTGACGCCCCCGGTCGTCGGGTCCGTCAGCACCACGATATAGGGCAGCCGCGCCTCGCGCAGTTCGGCGATGGCGACGGTGGTCCGGGGCATCTGCATCAGCGACAATATGCCTTCCTGCATCCGCGCCCCGCCCGCAGCGGTGAAGACGACATAGGGTGCGCTCCGCTCTATGGCCGCGCGCGCGCCCGCGATGAAGGCCGACCCCACCGCCTGTCCCATCGATCCGCCCATGAAGGCAAAGTTCTGCACGCCCACGACAATCGTCTGATGGTCGATCTCGCCCACCGCGTTGACGAAGGCGTCCTGCTCCCTGGTGGAAGCGCGGGCCGCTTTCATCCGGTCGCTGTACCGTTTGGAATCCCGGAACTTCAGCGGGTCTTCGCTGACGGCGGGCGAGGGGAGGCGGACCCATCCATCGTCGAAAATCTGAGCAAAGCGCGCCTCGGGGCCGATCCGCTCGTGAAAGTCGCACTTCGGGCAGACCGACAGATTTTCCTCGAACTCGCGGGTGAACAGCATCTGTCCGCAGCCCCGGCATTTGTGCCAGAGATTATCGGGCGTCTCCCGCTTCGGGAGAAAGGGCAGGCGTTGACGGACGCGGGTGAGCCAGCTCATGCGGCCTCCTGTTTCCTTGCGTCGCGGACGGCCCTGGACAGGCCGCCGACCAGCGTTTCGACCTCGCGGGCCAGATTGCCGCCCGCCTTGCCGACCAGTTCGACGATGGCCGATCCGACCACGACCCCGTCGGCGAGGCGGGCCATCGAGGCGGCCTGATCGGGCGTGCGGACGCCGAAGCCGACCGCGACCGGAAGCGCGGTCGCCTGCTTGATCCGCGCGACGGCTGCGGCGACTTCCCCTTCGGCGGCGGAGCGGGTGCCGGTTATCCCCGCCACCGCGACATAATAGAGAAAGCCGCTCGCCCCGTTCAGGATCGCGGGCAGGCGCTTGTCGTCACTCGTCGGTGTCGCAAGGCGGATCAGGTGCAGTCCCTCGGCGCGAAGCTGCGGGCCAAGCACGTCATCCTCTTCCGGCGGCACGTCCACGCATATCACCCCGTCCACGCCCGCCGCCTTCGCCTCCGCCGCGAAACGCTCCGGGCCGCGCTGGTCGATGGTGTTGAAATAGCCCATCAGCACCAGCGGCACCTGCGGGTGCCGCGCGCGGAAGTCGCTTGCGATCGCAAACAGCGCGTCGGTGGTGATCCCGGCGGCAAGCGCGCGCAGGTTCGCCTCCTGAATCGCGGGGCCGTCCGCCATCGGATCGGTAAACGGCATGCCAAGCTCGATGATGTCCGCCCCGCCGGCGACCAGCGCATCCAGCACTTCGCCGGTGCGCGCGGGCGTGGGATCGCCGCCGGTGACGAAGGTGACGAGCGCGGCCCGACCCTCCTCGCGGCATTTCTCGAAACGGGCGGAAAGGCGGTCGCTCACAGCTTCACTCCCAGCGCCTCGGCGACGGTGAAGATGTCCTTGTCGCCCCGGCCGGACAGATTGATGACGACGATCTGGTCCCTGTCCATCTTCGGCACGATCTTTTCGGCGGCGGCAATCGCGTGGCTGGATTCCAGCGCCGGGATGATTCCTTCCAGCGCGCACAGCTTCTGGAAGGCGGCAAGCGCCTCGTCGTCCGTCACCGGCACATATTCGACCCGGCCGATCTCGTGCAGCCAGCTGTGTTCCGGCCCGATGCCCGGATAGTCGAGGCCTGCCGAGATCGAATGCGCCTCGGTGATCTGGCCGTCCTTGTCCTGCAGCAGATAGGTCTTGTTGCCGTGGAGCACGCCCGGACGCCCGCCCGCAAGGCTTGCTGCATGCTGCCCGGTTTCAAGCCCGTGGCCAGCCGCTTCCACGCCCACCATGCGCACTCCGGCGTCATCCAGAAAGGGGTGGAACATGCCGATGGCGTTTGATCCGCCGCCGACGCAGGCGATCAGCATGTCGGGCAGGCGGCCCTCCTGCTCCATGATCTGCGCGCGTGTCTCGATGCCGATGACGGACTGGAAATCGCGCACCATCTCGGGATAGGGGTGCGGCCCGGCGGCCGTGCCGATGATGTAGAAGGTGTCGTGGACGTTGGTGACCCAGTCCCGAAGCGCCTCGTTCATCGCATCCTTCAGCGTCTTCGCGCCGGATTCGACGGGGCGGACCTCGGCGCCGAGCAACCGCATGCGGAAGACGTTGGGCTGCTGCCGGGCGATGTCGAGCGCGCCCATGAAGATGGTGCAGGGCAGGCCGAAGCGCGCGGCGACGGTCGCGGTGGCGACGCCGTGCTGGCCGGCGCCCGTTTCCGCGATGATCCGGGTCTTGCCCATGCGCTTTGCAAGCAGGATCTGGCCGATGCAGTTGTTGATCTTGTGCGCGCCGGTGTGATTCAGGTCCTCGCGCTTCAGATAGACCTTTGCCCCGCCCAGCGCTTCGGTCAGGCGCGGCGCGAAATAGAGCGGGCTTTCGCGGCCGACGAAATGCTTGAGCAGATAGTCAATTTCCGCCTTGAACGCCGGGTCGGCCGTGGCGGCGCGATATTCCCGCTCAAGGTCCAGGATCAGCGGCATCAGCGTTTCCGCGACATAGCGGCCGCCGAACTGGCCGAAGTGGCCGCGCTCGTCCGGCATGGTCCGGAAACTGTTGGGCTGGGTGCTCATGCCTTGCTCACCGCCTTCAAGAACGCCTCTATCTTCGCCATGGACTTCACGCCCGGCCTGTCCTCCACCCCCGACGACACGTCCACCAGGCCGGTCGCCGTCACGCCGATCGCCTCGCGCACATTGGCCGCATCAAGCCCGCCCGATACGCCCCAGCGCAGCGGCGCGCGATAGCCCGAAAGCAGCCGCCAGTCGAAGCGCAGGCCAAGCCCGCCCGGCAGGTCCGCTCCCTTAGGCGGCTTGGCGTCGAACAGCAACAGGTCGGCCGCGCCCGCATAGGCGCGGGCATCCGCAATGTCGGCGGCGGTGCGGACGGGGACGGCCTTCCACACATCCAGCCCGGTCAGCGCCTTGATCGCCGCCACCCTGGCCGGGCTTTCATCGCCATGAAGCTGGATCGCCGTCAGCCTTGCAGCCGCAGCCGTCTCCTTCACCTGCGCATCGTCGGGGTCGACGAACACCCCCACCCGCCCGACATGGTCCGCCACGCGGGAGGCGAGCATTGCCGCCTGTTCGCCCGTCACATTGCGCGGGCTTTTGGAAAAGAAGACGAAGCCCACATAAGACGCGCCGCCCCGCACCGCCGCGTCAAGCGTGGCGGGTTCCGACAGGCCGCAGATCTTGGCATGGGTGGTCACATTCCATCCCTTTCGTCATGCCTCGCCTATGCGGGGATGACGGTAAATTGCAACTGGTGGTTTGCGTGTCTTCTACAGCGTCGCCGCAATGGCCCTCGCGGCGGCATCGGGATCATCGGCCTGGGTGATCGGCCGGCCGATGACGAGGATCGACGCGCCATTGTCCAGCGCGGCGCGGGGCGTCATCACCCGCTTCTGGTCGGCAGTGGCCTTGCCGCCGGGGCGGAGGCCGGGAACCACGAAAAAGCCGTTGTGCCAGCGCGCTTTCGCGGCGGCCACCTCATTGCCCGAGCAGACGATTCCGTCCAGCCCGGCGGCCTGGGCGAGGTCCGCCAGCCGTTCCACCTGGTCATGGGCGTTGCCGTTGAGGCCGACCGATTTCAGATCCTCGCCGTCAAGCGAGGTCAGCACCGTGACCGCGACAACCTTGGTGCCCGAAGGGGCGGCGGCCTTCGCGTCTTCCATCATCGCCCGGCCGCCGCTTGCATGGATGGTGATGATCGCTGGATCGAGCGGACGCAGCGCCTGTATCGCCTTGGCGACGGTGTTGGGGATGTCGTGCAGCTTCAGGTCCAGGAAGATCGGCAGGTCCAGCTTGGCCATCTCCCGCACCCCGGCGCGGCCATTGGCGGTGAAAAACTCCAGCCCCAGCTTGATCCCGCCCACATGGTTGCGGACGGCCGTGGCCACCGCCTTCGCATGGTCAAGATCAATGGTGTCGAGCGCGACATAGACGGGGCTGGACATGATGTCAGTTTCCGGGGGGCGGCGACGCCAGTTCAGGCGTCGCGGCCATGTTTTCGGCTGGGGTGGGGGAGGATTCGCCGACAAGCGACGGAGAAGCGGCCGCACGCGCGTCGGCAAGCGCTCGCTCGCTCTGCTCCAGCCTGCGCCGCCACCGCCACCGCGCCGCGCGATGCATTGCAAGCAGCGGAAGCAGCCCGGTGAGGAACGACAGCACCACGATGACCCAGAGCGGCGTCACCATCTGAAGGTCGCTCCAGAGGTTGACCGTAACCGGAGCGCCGTTGCGAATGGCGAACAGGGCGACGGTCACCGCGACCGCGATCCAGATTATCGTCCTGACAAATTGCATGGGCGCTCCTCCAGGCCGACTGTTACGCCCATGGCTTAACGCAAGCCCGGCTCCGCCGCCAGACTTGAGGGGAATAAAGGGCGGGTTTGCGCTATCTCAGATCGTCGATCAGTTCGTGCAGGGCGGCCAGGCAATCGCGCGCGAGGGCCTTTGATCGCCCCGGCGACCAGCCTTCCACCGGATCGGGCAGGTCGAGATTGTCCTTGAACGGCATTTCCAGCGTCATGGCGATGCAGCCGAAACGGTTGGCGAGCTGATTGGTGCTCATCGACAGATTGGCCTTGCCCGGCGGGGCGGCCGGATAGCCGTGCCTGGTCTGGAAATCGGGCGACAGCCGCTCAAGCGTTTCCACATAGCGGCGGTAGCGCCGCCCCTGCGCGTCGTTCCGCTCGGGAATGCCTTCAAACCCGGCGAGGAAGACATGGGGGATCGATTCATCGCCATGCACGTCCATGGCGAAATCGACGCCCGTCCGCTTCATCCGCTCCAGCACATGATGCACTTCCGGGCTGCGTTCCAGCGAAGGGGCGTGCCATTCCCGATTGAGGTTCACTCCCGCCGCATTGGTACGCAGATGCCCGCGAAAGCTGCCGTCCGGGTTCATATTGGGGACGATATGGAAACGCGCCTTGCGACGGAGGCTGCGGGCGACCGGATCGGCGACATCGGTCAGCCGCTCCAGCGCGCCTTCCATCCACCATTCGGCCATGGTCTCCCCCGGATGCTGGCGGGCATAGAGCCAGACCTGCAACGGGCCGTCGCCGATCGACAGCAGGTCGATGTCGCGGCCGTCCAGCGTGTTGCCCAGCGATTCCAGCGACACGCCTTCGCGCTGCGCGATGCGGGCGACGAAATCATGGTGCCGCTCCAGCGAATAGGGCGCGAAATAGGCGACCCACAGTGCATCGCCCGCGGGTGCGTGGGTGATGGTGAGAACGCCGTCGGCATAGCGGGTGGCGGCCCTCACCCAGGTCTGCCGGTCTTCCGACACGCAGGCGGCATAGCCGGGCCAGCCGTCCGGATAGGCGGAGCCGGCGCAGTTCAGGATTCGCAGCGTCACGGGGCCTCCGGCGGCACCCGTCACCCGGAAATGGAACCACTGGTAAAAGTCGGACTCCCGGTCGCGGACGATCTCCAGGTCGGCGCGCTGCCCGTCCACCCCCAGGAGACGGATATTGCCCGCATCGAACGCGGACGAAATCGATAATGTCACTTCACCTCCACGGTCTGCCCCGACGGGCCGGGAAAATCACGGAACAGTGCATCGGCCAGACGGCCGATCTCATCGGCGGGCGCGGCGTCGCTTTCCGTCCGCCCGATCGCCCGGCCTTCCCAAATCACGGCTTCGTCCGACGCCCGCTTCAACTGCACGGCAAGGGTGGTGACGGTGATGTCGCGCGACTTGCCCTTGCCCAGGCCAAAGCTGGTGCCAAGGCCGATGCCCAGTCCGCCGCCATAGGTGCCGCCGCCGACTCCGATCGTCACCGGCGAGCGCGCGGGCAGGGCGGATGGCTGGACGCCGCGCTGGACGTCCACCGTGGCGATCTGCTCGGCCGCCTTGATGTTGTCGCGTGTCGTGAAGCCCTGCAGGTTGAGCGCGGCCGCAACCGCGTTGACATAGCTCTGCTGTTCCAGCGTGGGCGGTGCGGTGCGGTCCAGCGGGGTGACGAACACGTTGCCGCGCGCGATCGGCTGGTTCAGATGGAACCGGGTCACCTGCGCAGGTGGGGCCGATGTGGTGCAGGCGGCGGCTGCGGCGCAAAGCGCCAGCGCTGCGGCGCGAAACATGCGATCAGTCATGGATCAATCCTCCACCCGTTGCCCTGATGGGCGAGCCGCCGCCACGGCAATCGGCGGCAAAACACCAGTAACGGAACGAATGTGCTGCATTTTGGTGGCAGGGTCGAGCAAGATCAGGTTTGAAGAACCCAACGCCGCGCGCCTTCCAGCCCAATCGCGGTCAGCCGGTCCGATGCATAGGCCCCGGTGTCGATGCCGATGCGATTGGGGCACATCTGCACTTCTGGCCTGATTGAATGGCCGTGAACCACGACAGCGCCATGATCCGCCTCGCTTTCCAGAAACTCGCGGCGGATCCAGCGCATGTCCACCGGGTCCTGCTCGTCCAGCGGCACGCCGGGCCTGACGCCCGCGTGGACGAACAGATAGTCGCCGATCCGCCTGCTCATCGGCAGCGCGCGCAACCAGCGGATCACGTCGCTGGGAATGACGGCGCGGGCCGCACGCATCATCGCAGTCTCATCGCCCGACGCGATGATCTGCTCCGGCACGCCAAAGCTCTGGAGCGTTTCCCTGCCGCCGTAGAACAGCCAGGCGGAAATCATCTCGCCATCGCCCGCCACGCTGTCGACAAGCTGTTCCTCATGATTGCCCATCAGCGTGTGAAGCGGCGCGAAACCGGCGCTTCCGGTCATCGCCCTTGCGACGACACCGGCCGAATCAGGCCCGCGATCCACAAGGTCGCCCAGCAGGATGATCTCGGTTTCCAGCTGCGGCCGCCGAGTGTCATCGTCGCCGATCATGCGAATCAGCCGGTCCAGCAGGTCCATCCGTCCGTGGACATCGCCGATCGCGTAAACCCGCCGCCCTTCCGGTATGGATGGAGGGTCGGGGGTGATGATCGGGCTGTTTCCTGACATCGACCGGCCTCGCAGCTTGACTTAACGCGCCCCCGGACATAAGAGCCGCGCCTTCGAACACAACCAGATTTTGCATTAGAGATACCCGGCCATGAAGATTCGCAACTCGCTCAAGTCGCTCAAGTCGCGTCACCGCGACTGCCGGGTCATCCGCCGCCGCGGCCGCACCTATGTGATCAACAAGACGAACCGGCGGTTCAAGGCCCGCCAGGGCTGATTTCAGTCGCGGTTCCGTGTCGGGCATCGAAGCAGTCGTCTTCGACGTCGGCAACGTCCTGTTCCACTGGAACCCGCGTCATCTCTATGAGCGTCTGATAGAGGACAGGGACCGGCTCGACTGGTTCCTGGCCAATGTCGTGACGCTCGACTGGCATTTCCAGCTCGACGCGGGACGCAGCTTCGCCGAATGCGCCGAAGAGCTGACCGCCCTGTTCCCCGACGAGCGCCCGCTGATCGAGGCGTGGCTCCACCGCTTCAACGAGACGCTGGAACATCCCGTATCCGGCATGGCGGAGCTGGTGGAGCAACTGCACGCGCGGCAGGTGCCGCTTTACGCCATCACCAATTTCTCGGCCGATCTCTGGCCGCTCTTCCGCAACACCCAGCCGGTGTTCGACCGCTTTCGCGATATCGTCGTGTCAGGAGTCGAGCGGATGGTGAAGCCCGATGCGGCGATCTATCATCTCGCGGCCCGCCGCTTCGGAATCGCGCCCGGCACCGCGCTGTTCATCGACGACCGCGAGGACAATGTCGCCGGCGCCATCGCGGCCGGGTTCCACGGCCATCACTTTGTCGACGCCGCGCGGCTCCATGCCGATCTGACCGCTCGCGGTGTGATCGGCTGACCGGCCGGGGCGGGAGAGGGGCACTTTCCGCCGCTTGTCACGTTTCCCCATTTTAGGGAGCGTGAACATGGCAGCGAGCAGACATGTTGGAGACGGGCATTCGGGCGGGCACTCGGGGCCTGGTCCGGTGGCCCGGCTCGTCATCATCGGCATTCTGGGATTTCTTGCGGTCGCGCCCTGGGTCCTGGTGGAGGTGTTCGTCTGGCGCTCTGTGATAGTCCCGTCCGCTCAGCTTTGATCCACGCGGCCACGCCCCGCCGCTCGCCCCAAAGAAGGCGCGGTTGCAGGCGAACATAGGCAAACCTTCCCGAACAATGTCGGATCAGTTTTTGACAGTTTTCTGAGGGTTTTTCAACCGTTCGCGTTCATCGGCGAACATTTGACTGGTGCCAGAAGAACACTCCCATCGGGCACCCAAGGAGCTGATTTTCCCTGCAAATTGGCAGTGGAAAATCACCGGCACCATCAATAGCACCAACACATCGTCTGGAAAAGGCTGGATGTCCCCGGACAGGGGTAAACTACGCCGTTCGACAGCCGCTTAGTAGTAGCCATAGGGCGGGCGAAAGGCGTGATCATCATCGTCGCCAAACAGCTTATTTTTCTCGAAACGCTGCTCAAGACCGTCCGCCGAAAGCGCCGCTTCGCGCGAGGCCAATCGGCGCTCGGCCAACCCCAGGAATTCGGCTACGCGGCTGGCGCTCCCGGCCATTTCCTCGCCGCGTAAGCCCGCGACCAGCCGCCTCAGCCGATCGAGCGCGGCCCGTTCTTCGAGCGCCTAGTTCGGCTCTCCGCGATATGGTCCTTGCGAAGCGCGAGTCCGCGCTGGCGCCGGTGCCCCTAACGTTACCTCGCTTGCGCTTCGGGCTTAGGTGATCATCCTTTTTCGCCGCCGCCAGTAATGCACTGCTCCGCGATATAGCGAGCCGGGTTCTCAATGCCTTGGACCTTAGCGTCGCTGAAGGAGTGCCGTGGGCTCCCGCCTCGTACAACTGGGATAAAGAAAGCCGGAGATTCAGCGCAAGGAACCGTGAGCGTGATGGCGCCCTAACGCTTGGCCATGACCGGCAGAGCCGTCCGATACACGATCGGGCGGAGTGCGAAGCTGGTCGTGACCTGGGACACACCTTTGATCCTGGTAAGTTTATGGCGAAGAAAATCCTCGAATTCAACGAGCGAGCCAACCAGGACGCGGAGTTGGTAATCGGATTCGCCGGTCATAAGATAACATTCCATCACTTCGGGCAAACTGGCGACCGCCGTCTCAAATGAGGCCAGGTGGCTGTCGTCCTGCTGGTCGAGCCGGATGCGAATAAAGGCGGTCACCTGCAATCCGACCGCATCGGGATTCACGATCGCGACGTAGCCGCTGATGACGCCGTTATCCTCCAGCGACCGGACCCGTCGAAGGCACGGGCTGGGCGACAGGCCGATCTCCTCAGACAGATTCTGGTTGGTCATCCGGCCATCTCGCTGAAGGCTGTCCAGGATTTTACGATCGATCTCATTCAATTCGAATTTTGGCATATGTTGCCCAATACAATGAAAATATGGCAATTAAATGCCATTTTTTGTGAAATATCCAGCCATTTCGCAAGGACGCGACAGGCGCCGTCACTCTATATGCGGTTACGCACATGGAGGCGTTATGACGAAGATGGCCGTTTCGGATCTGAATCAGGATATGCTGGCTGCTCTGGAGGCACTCGACACGCGCCTACGCTGGCTGTCGGCCTGGACGATCCATAATGCCAATCACATTCGCGGCAGTCGTGACGGCCTGAAGGTCGGCGGTCATCAGGCCAGCTGCGCGTCGATGACCGCGATCATGGCGGCGCTCTATTTCCATGCGCTGCGGCCGCAGGACAAGGTGGCGGTGAAGCCGCATGCCGGCCCGGTCCTCCATGCGATCCATTATCTGCTCGGTAATCAGTCGCTCGACCAGTTGCAGCGCTTCCGTGGCCTCGGTGGCGCGCAAAGCTATCCGTCGCGGACCAAGGATGCGATTCCGGTCGATTTCTCGACGGGGTCGGTCGGGCTGGGCGTCGCCGTCACGGCCTTCACCTCGCTGGTGCAGGACTATCTGATCGCGCACGGCCAGATGAAGGAAGCCGACGCCGGTCGCATGATCGCGCTGATGGGCGATGCCGAGCTTGACGAAGGCAATATCTATGAGTGCCTGATCGAAGGCTATAAGCACGATCTCAGGAATTGCTGGTGGATCGTCGACTATAATCGCCAGTCGCTGGACGCGACGACAGCCGACCGCATGTTCCGCCGCTTCGACGATATCTTCGAGACCTGCGGCTGGCGCGTGATCACCATGAAGCACGGCAAGCTTCAGAAGGCCGCGTTCAAGAAGCCCGGCGGGAAGACGCTGGAAGACTGGATCGATAACTGCCCGAACGCGGACTATGCTGCGCTCACCTATCAGGGCGGAGCCGCGTGGCGCGCGCGGCTGATGGCCGATATCGGCGGCAAGCTCAATGTGAAGAAGCTGCTCGACGGCTTTGACGACGAGGCGCTGGCCGCGCTCATGACCAATCTGGGCGGCCATTGCGTCGACACTCTGGTCGAAGCCTTCGACAAGGCTGCGGACGACGTGCCGACGATGTTCATTGCCTATACGATCAAGGGCAATGGCCTGCCGTTCGCGGGGCATAAGGACAATCATGCCGGCCTGATGAACCCGACCCAGATCCACGGCCTGCGCGACAGCCTGGGCATCGCGGAGGGGCAGGAATGGGAGCCCTATGCCGGTCTCGGCGACAATATGGCCGCCAAGCTCAAGGCCTTTGTCGAGCAGAGTCCGCTGGCAAAGACGAATACCGAGCCAGTTGCGGAGGGGGTGCCGGTGCCGGATCGGCTGCCCGTCCCGGACGGCGACGAACAATCGACGCAGGCCGCATTCGGACGGATATTGCTCGATCTGTCGAAATCGGGTCACCCGCTCGCGGATAGAATTGTGACAACCTCGCCCGACGTTACCGTCTCGACCAATCTGGGAGCGTTCGTGAACCAGCGCGGACTTTTCCGGCGGCAGGAACTCAAGGATGTGTTCGCCGGCGCGAAGATCCCGTCGGCGCAGAAATGGTCGGGTCATGCGGCCGGCCAGCATATCGAACTGGGGATCGCGGAGAACAACCTGTTTCTAATGCTTACGGCGCTCGGGCTCGCGGCGCCGCTGTTCGGCAGCCGGCTGATGCCGATCGGCACCGTGTACGATCCGTTCATCGCCCGAGGTCTCGATGCGCTCAACTATGGCTGTTACCAGGATTCGCGCTTCCTGCTGGTCGCGACCCCGGCCGGCCTGACGCTCGGACCGGAAGGCGGCGCGCATCAGTCGATCAACTCGCCGCTGATCGGCATGGGCCAGCCCGGCCTCACCTATTTCGAGCCGGCCTATGCCGACGAACTCGCCGCGCTGATGCGTTGGTCGTTCGAGCATTTGCAGGCGGAGAAAGGCGGTTCCGTCTATCTCCGCCTCACCACGCGCTCGATCCCGCAGATCGAACGCGTGGATGACGGCTGGGAAGCGGATATGCTGAAGGGAGGTTACTGGCTGAAGCGCCCGTCCGGCGAAGCCGAAGCCGCGATCGTCTTCACCGGCGCGATCGCGCCCGAAGTGCTGACAGCGTTCGACGGCTTGGTCGAGGATATTCCCGGCCTCGGCCTGCTGAACGTGACCTCGCCTGATCTGCTGCATCGCGGCTGGTCCGCTAAACAGGCGGGGCGCTGGACCGGGAAGACCGAGATCAGCCACGCGGAGACGCTGTTGTCCGCGCTGTCGCCGCATGCGGGGCTGGTGACGATCATCGACGGTTCGCCCTCGGCTTTGTCCTGGCTGGGCAGTGTGAAGGGCATGCGCGTCAGCCCGCTCGGCACCGACCGGTTCGGCCAGACCGGCGACCTCATCGACCTCTACCGCAATTATCGCCTGGATGCCGAGGCCATCATCGAAGCCGCCGCCGAACTTTTCCTGGGGGAATAGAATGTCGATCGAACTGAAGATGCCCGCTCTGTCGCCAACGATGGAGAAGGGCACACTTGCCAAATGGCTGGTGAACGAGGGCGATCTGGTAAAAATTGGCGACCTGCTCGCCGAGATCGAGACCGACAAGGCCACGATGGAGTATGAAGCCATCGACGAGGGCCGCATCGCATCGCTCGTTATCGCAGCCGGGACGGAGGATGTTCCGGTCGGGACCGTGATCGCGCTGATGGCGGAGTTGGGGGAAGTCGTGGCGGCGACCCGACTGGAGATGGCGGATGCCGCTCCGGCGGCCGCCGAGGCATCGTCGTCGCCTGCGCCCAAGGCCGACATCGCGCCGCCACCCGCCACCAAGCCTCCCGTTCCGCTGGTCGACGATGCGGGTGTCAGTGCGACCCCGCTGGCGCGCCGTATCGCGACGGTGAAGGGGCTGTCGCTGCTCGACGTCACCGGCACCGGTGCGCGGGGGCGGATCGTCAAGGCCGACCTGGGTCTGAGGCCGCTGGCCCCGACGGCGATCGCCGCCCCCGTAGCGGGCGCTGCGGTCGCCACCGCGCCCGTCCATGCGCCGCCGGCGGGTGTGCCGGTCGAGACGATCAAACTGTCGGGTATGCGCAAGACGATCGCCCGCCGCCTGACCGAATCCAAGCAGACGGTGCCGCATTTCTACCTCACCGCGCATTGCAATATCGATGCGCTGCTTAAGCTGCGCACCACGCTGAACGAGAGCCTGTCGGCGCGCGGCATCAAGCTGTCGGTCAATGATCTGGTGATCAAGGCAATGGCGCTGGCGATGGCGCGGCAGCCCGACGTCAACGTTCAGTTCGCCGGCGATGAGATGCACCGTTTCGGCCGGGTCGACATATCGATGGCGGTGGCGATCGATGGCGGCCTGATCACGCCGGTGATCCGCGACGCGGCGAGCCTGTCGCTCTCGGCGATCGCGATGCAGAGCAAGCAACTCGCCGCGCGGGCGCGCGACGGCAAGCTGATGCCGGAGGATTATCAGGGTGGCACCGCATCCATCTCGAACCTCGGCATGTATGGGCTCGACGAGATGTTCCCAGTCATCAATCCCCCGCAGGCGCTGATCCTGGGAATCGGATCGGGGATCGAAAAGCCATGGAAAGTCGACGGCGTGATCGCGCTTGCAACGATGATTACCGCGACTGCAAGTTTCGATCATCGTGCGATCGATGGTGCGACGGCCGCGCGTTTCATGGCCGCTTTGCGCGACCTGTTGGAAAATCCGATCCGGCTCGTCTGTTAGCTGCGTGTATCAAGCTGAGCCGGCATCTGGGAGGCGAAGATAATCGGATAATCTTCGCGTTGCCCCACGTTGTGTCCCGCGTTGGTTGGAGCATCCTTGGCCTCCAAGGCCGTCGATATGCCTAGCCAGCGTTCCCGACTCTTTGGGAGATCAACAGCGAGGTCAGGGGCCGAAGGTGCAAGGGTTCTGACTGGGAAACGGCGTTCAGCGGTCGACCTGACCGCTGAGTACCTGAGCGACCCGCAATGGCTCGGGAACATTTTTCACGCCGATCCTGCGGTCGATTTCTTCCTCCATCCAATAGAGCGCGCGCTCCTTGAATCCCATCAAAACATGCGAAAGGGCACCCTTCTCGACGCCATGCTGCATGCCCGGAAAGAGCCGGAGATCTTCAGCCAATATCGCCTGAAAGCTGGTTCGCATCACGTTCCAATAGGCTTCATCGGAGGGGCTCGACTCCCAGCCAACCAACCTGATCTCAAGGACTGACTTCTTGTCTCCAGCAGGCCAGAAATTCTGAAACGCAAACCCCCCAGGATCAAGCGCCGCGTAGCAATTGGGGAAGGTCGACAGAACATTGCTCAGTTCCTTGAACACCGGACTGATTTCGTCTGCGATAGCCGCCGCCGAGCTGTAAATGGAGCTATTGTCGCGACGCGCGACCGTTATGCGCGCATGTCCATGGTCGAGCAGCGCAACCGTCAAGGTCTGCGGTTGAAGATGAGGCGCCAATGACTGCGGATGCACGGTTGTGGTATGATAACCTTCGATGAAGTTGTGATAAGCAAGCTTCCAGTTACAATCCATTTCGATGAAATAGTGGTCCTTGACGACCAGATTCTCGAAGGGAAAGCCGGTCATCGGGCCTACCACCGGTGCCATGAAATCGGCCAGGGATTCGCCCTCCGGGGAGAGGTTGATGAAGATGAGCCCACGCCAAACATCGCAACGGACGGGCGATAAGCCAAAGTCAGCTTTGTTGAGACACGCGAAATCATGCGCTTCCGGAACCGAGACGAGATCGCCGCTAAGCGAATAGCCCCAGGAGTGATACGGGCAGATGAAGCGGGCGACCCGGCCTGTTGGCTCCCGCAGCAGAGCGGATGCGCGATGCCGACACGTGTTATAGAAGGCACCGATGCCGCCATCCTTGTCCCGCCTTACGATCACCGACAGGCCGAGCTGCTCGAACAGAAAATAGGATCCGTCCCGCGCCAGCTCGCTTTCGACGCCGACCATGAGCCACGTCTTTTTCCAGAGATGCTCCATTTCCGCAGCAGCAAAACCTGGGTCGTAAAAGCGGGCGGTCGGAACGCCCGGCAGCGCCGGAAAGCCTTCAGGATAGCGCCTGCGAGCAAGTTGCTCGTCCATCGCGCGGCGGATATTCCCCAGTGTGTCCTGGCTCATGACGTCTTCCTTGGTACTCGGGCTTAAGCAGAAGATATTTCATCCGCTACTACAGCTAAGTGGGCGGCTGCAGGGGAGTATCTCCAAAGGGTTGGTTACGCATCTTTCTTCCTGGTCGCCGATGATGCGTTTGGCCGCGCCTTGTGATGCCCGCGCATCGCGGCCCCATGCCCCCATGGGCGCTTTCTGCTGCTGTCCCGGACCTCTTCCCAATCATCACCGCACAGCAAGCCGTTGCAACCGACTTCCATCCCGAAGCCGCTCGGCGATCGCACATAGAAGGATATCATCTGATCGGTGCGATGCCGCCCGAGTGGCTGCATGAGAATGTCCCCTTCGTCCTCGGCGCGGTCCATGGCGCATCCCACATCGTCGATCTCTCCCATTTCCACCATGAGATGCTCAAGGCGCAGCGAGGGGGCACAGAAGACTGCAAGGCTATGGTGGCGCGGATTGCAGCCATAGAAATGACCTGGGCCGGCCGGGGTAGCGATATCTTCACGCAGATCCATCCCGAAGACATCGAGGAGCAGCTCGTCCATTGCCGCGACATCGGGAATTGACCACACGACATGGCCAAGACCACCAGACCCCGTCACGAAGCCGGAAACAGCCGGCGCCGGCTCGAAGGCCGGACCGGGTTTCAGCCCGGATACGACTTCGTGCCGGATGCCATTGCGGCACTCAAAACCCAAGCCAGCGTCGGCCCCCCGATCGCGCAGGCGCGTTACGTCGAGAGGCGAAAAGCTCAGGCCCCGGCCCGTCAGCCGCTGCCCAAGAAGCTCGATCGCAGCCTCATCCGGCGCCTGCCATCCAAGGGTGGGAAGCCCGTCGTGAGTGCTTTCGCGCAACCGATAGCGAAACGGGCGCTCATCCATTCGAAGATCCAGAACGCCCCCCTCCCGGACGGTCCCGAAGCCGAGAATGTCGCGCGCGAATCCTGCCCAGGCGTCGAGGTCGACCACGTCGATATCGACGAAAGCGAGCTGGTTGACGATCGCGGTCACCGCTTCTCTCCAAACAGGCTGCGTTCGCGATCAGGCAAGGTGATCGTCGAGCTTGAAGAGCTTTCGGGCATTATGACCCTTGATCTTGCCGGCCTCCGCCTCATCGAGACCGAGCTCGTCAACATAAGCGAAACCATCGACCGAATCCATGCCGCCATGATTGTCACCCACGACGAGGTTGTCCGCGCCCATCCACTCCACGAGATATTTGCGCGCGGCCAGATCGTGGATCAGCGTGTCGAAATAGAAGTTCTTGAGATATTCGCGCGGCGGCTTTTTGCACCGGACATGCTTGTTGAGCGTCGCGAACGTCTCGATACGGCCGAACTGATAGGGGATGAAGCCGCCGCCATGGCTGACATACACCTTGAGGTCGGGGAACGCGTCAAACACGCCCCCAAGGATCATGTTGTTCACAGCGCGCGTGCATTCAAAGGGATAATCGAGAATGAGTGGTGTGTAGAAGTCTGGAACCTTTCCATCCTCGATTTCACTGGGATAAGGGTGGATAAAGAGCGGGAGGTCGTTCTTTTCGATCTCCTCGAAAAGCGGCCACATTTCTTCGCTATAGATCTGCTTGCCCGCTAGGTCGCGGCCGCCCATGTTCACGCCGCGGGCGCCTCTCCCCACACTGTGCCGGACTTCTTCGATCGACGCGCCGATGTCCTGGAGTGGGACCGACGCCATATAAAACAGCCGCTTCGGCGCGATGGCACAATAATCGGCGAGCGCGTCATTGGCAGCGCGCGCGAACGCGACGGCGGTATCGCGCTCGACAGTGTACATGTAGAAGAGTGGGGGGCTGGTCACGCCCATCACGTCGATGTCCAGCGCATCGAGTTCCGCCACTCGTCGCGTGGGATCGCCAAAGGCCGCCAACTGCTGCTCGCGCCAAGCCTTTGGCCCCAATGCCGCGGCCTCCGCCTCTTTGCCAACGATATCGGCCCGCAGGCGATATTTGCCGACACGGATGACCATCGTGCCATCGTCCTCGAAGAGAAGTTCCGGGCCGTGGCTCCCAGCCTTCCCCATGACCGCCGCGGGCATCACATGAGAATGGATGTCAATGCGTGGCTGGTTAAGCTTGGATCGTTGCGACATCTTGGACCTCTCCCAATCTGAAAATGAAGCAGCTGCAGCCTTGATCGGCGACAGCTTCGGCGCCACTGCGTGCCGAATATCTTTCTGAATCTCGGCCTTTACGGGTGCCATCCGGTAGCTCACGCAACCACAGCGGCCTCATCGATTCAAATACCGACTATCGATGCTCAGTATCAGTTGAATCTATGCACGACTGCCACGTCACAGTTGCGATCCAGCGGACCGATCTGGCAGACAAAGTTGGAATACCACCCTGACGGGGACTGATCGGAGTGACCTCGCGCCGATCGTCCGCGGGGGTATCGGCCTGACATCGTCAGCGCATTCAGCGAATCAATCAGAGATTGCCTCTTCCGGATATTTGCCCATCATCAGATATGCGAATCCGGCGCACGTAAAGCTTGCCGCCGCCGCGATCAGGGCGATTCGGTAATTTCCGAACGCATCGTACACTTGGCCGATGAGAGAAGACCCGATCGCAATGCCGATGACGGTCCAGAGCGTCACCAATCCGGCGATCGTGGCATAGTTGCGAAGCCCGAAATAGCGTGCGACCATGAACGCGATGATATCGCCCTCGGCCCCCAGGCCGATGCCAAGCAGGACCACCGACACGTAGAACAGGGCGACCGAGACGTCGTTGCCGAGCAGCACGAGCACGAGGCAACCTATCATCGGTCCGACACACATTGTGAATGCGACGGCGGGCGCCCAGAATCGGTCGACAAACGCACCGGCGATAAGGGCCCCGATCACGTTGGCGAAGCCAAGCGTGGAAACCGCGCCCACCGCCGCCGCCGGACTCAGCCCGATCGACACACCGAGCGGCTGGAGCTGGCTTACGATCGCAACGATCGGCACGATATGGAGCACCGCCGCCAGGCAAAGGACGATGATCTTTGGCTCCAAGACGAGAAGCCGCCAAGGTTTTGGCACTTCCTGCACGATCGTGCCCGCATCCCCTTTGGGCGGGAGAGTTTTTCCCGGAACGAGCCACCAGATAACCGGCAGGGACACAAAGACGTTTAAGGCGGCAAGCATCAGAAACCCGCCCGTCGAGCCGAACAGGCCGATCACGAGATAGAGCAGCGGCGGCATTGCGGAATAAGACAGCGCGCTCCCTATGCGCAGGAGGGCGAGGGCCGTACCGCGCGTCCTTGAGAATGCCCCTACGATGATTCGACTGAAGGTCATGCTCGACGTCGTCGTGCTGAAGGCGATCAGCAGGAAGTAAGCTGTATAATAGTAGAAAAGCGAACCGTTTAGCTGCGACAACGCCACATGACTCAGGGAGATCAGGATCAGACCAACGATCAAGACCGGCTTCACGCCCACCCTATCCACCAGCCGGCCGACAAGCGGCGCGGCGAAGGCGGTAACCAGACCCGCAGAATTGGCCAGGGCGATTTCGCCGCGGGACCATCCGAATTCGTTCTGTAGCGGTTCGACGAAGATGCTCGAAATGGTTACCCAGAACCCATAGCCGAGCGAGTAGCCGATCACCGCCGCAAGTCCCGGCCGCCAGCCTTGCCGCCACTCCTGCAATATCAGGCGAACGTAACTTCCACGTAGTGCCATTGGCGACCCGTTCACCATAGCACCAAGTGCGCAAGGCGCCGGCGCGCTGCCGGGAGGGTTCGCGTTTGAGATGCTGTGCTCCTCCCTCAGTGGAGCAGAACGATCATCGTGAGCGTTCCGCATACTCTCAGCGTTCGAACACATGTTCCAGCAAGATCAGCGTCCCCCCCCACGAAAGGTCGTTTGACAATTTATGAAAGGCGACGCCTTCCATATTTAGCGCCGCTGAATCGGGGTCGGTAAAGCCGTGGTCGGCGGCGCCGTAGACGGTGATCTGATAGTCTCTGTGCCCAGCATCGATCATTTCCTGATGGAGAGCTTCGACATGCTCCTGCGGCACGAACGGATCGCTTCCCCCGCAATAGGCGACGACGTGCCCCTTGAAAGCACCTGGGCTGGCTTTTACATGGGTGGCGAGACCGCCATGATAGCTGATGAAGGCTCTCAGATCTGCGCCGCTACGCGCAAGCTCGAGGACGGTGGTTCCTCCGTAACAAAATCCAATCGCGGCAATGCGGCCGGCATCGACGTCGGACCGTGCCGCAACTTGATCGAACCACGCAACCGTCCGCGCGCGCTGCTTTGCGGGATTTTCAATCATCAACTCGCCAAGGGCCGCGCCGCACTCGGCCTGGGACGCACCTTCGAGATGAGCACCGAACATATCGGTACATATGGCCATATAGCCGAGCTGGGCTAGTTTTTTCGCCGTCGGTTCGATAACTTTATGGTTCATGCCCAGCGCGCTGTGCATTACCAGAACGGTCGGGAACGGACCCTCTCCTTCGGGTTTGGCCACATATCCTCGCAACAATGTGCCTCCGTGCTCCAACTCAATCGCTTCCATTGCTTCGAACATTAGTATCCTCCTTGACGCATGCCAGTGCTTTAGTGGCGAGCGCTTGATTCAGAATTTATAGCTGACGGTGCCGCCCACTGTCCGAGGTGCCGAATTGTAGCCGCTCACGAAGCCCAAAGTCGTTTCCAGCGCGGTGGTGGCGTAACGTTCGTTTGCCAGGTTTGTGCCCCAGATTTTCAGGGTCACGCGGTCGCCGGGCAAGGTCCACGTAACCGAGGAATTCAGGATCGTATAGGGTGCTTGACGGATCCGGTTGTCGGCCGTGAAATAGAAGTCGCCGTTGTAGCTTGCGGTGGCGTTGAAATCGATCGAACCGGCCGACATCTCATGATGATAGTCGACAGCCAGGGTGCCGCTGAAGTTCTGCGCCTGCGGCAGCCGATTGCCGGTAGCGTCACCCGGGACCAAGGTCGCACCAACTCCCCCGGGCCCGACCTGACCGAAGACCGCATTGGGATAGCTTGTGAACGTCGCATGCTTCAGCTCGAAACCACCGCTCAATCTCAGCGAACTGGAAATCCGTGCTTCGAGGTCGGCATTGAGGCCATATATCCTTGCCTTTGGTCCATTGGTGACCGTCTGGATCAAATTGACAAACTGTGTCACCTGAAGGTTCGAATAATTATAATAGAAGGCCGAAAGGTTGAGGCGTACGTTGCGATCGAACAATTGCGACTTCAATCCGACCTCGTAAGCGTTGAGCTTCTCGGGCAGATAAGGGGCAGTTTGCGGAGAGCCGATGTTGAATCCGCCGCTCTTGAAGCCTTTATTGAATGTCACATAGCCCATAATTTCATCGGCGATTTGATGATCCAGACCGATCCGGAAGGTCGGTTCACTATAGGATACGGAGCCCTGATGAAACGTCGTCGTCGACGTGCCTGCGGCCGTGACAAAGACGTTCCTGGCATTTTCGAGCGACCGACGCTCATATGTATAACGGACGCCCCCGATGAGATGGGTATCGGGCATGAATTCCCATTTGAACTCACCAAATGGCGCAACAGATTCGGTTTTCTCAGTCGCAAACGTCTGCCGCTGAACGACGCTGGTCGGCAACGGGGCAAAAAAGCCGCCGAAATTGCGATTGAGTGGCTCTACACCGTTGCGGTAGTTGAAATAATAAAGACCGAAAACCCAACTCAGCGGTCCCGAATTATCGGACAGGACCTGAAATTCCTGACTGATGCTTCGGCTTGGTGAGTTCGGCGAATTTGGCACAAGAACAAATTGCCCGATCGGTAGCCCATCTGATTGGTAGGTGCTCTTTACGCGGCGATAAGCGGTGATCGACACGAGTTTCACCCCGCCGCCGTCGTGATCGATCGTCAGGCTGGCCCCACCGCCCTTCAGAGCAACAAAGTTCTCGACCGCCGAGTAGGAATCGTAAACCGATTTCAGCGGATTCGCAGTGTAGGGATTTGGCACGCCCAGTCCAGTGCCCGGCGTCGGACTGAGTTCGGCCATGCGGCGACGCCAGTCGATGTAATCGCCGGCGAGGGTCACGTTCGTATTTTCACCGAGGCGAAAGAGAAGCTTTCCGCGCACCTGCCAGTCATGCTCGATACGGTAGGTATCGAGGCCTGTGACCAAGTTTTTTCCCCAACCCTTGCCTTGCTTGGTGAAACTACCCGAAAGACTCGCGGCGACATTGTTGCTCAATCCGCCGGTCACGTAACCACCGAGCTTTGCCGTCAGATAACTGTCGATGCCAGCATGGACCCTGCCGCTAAAGTCGAAACTTGGCGCTTTGGTTGTAATCTGAATCACGCCCGCAGTGGCGTTGCGGCCGAACAATGTGCCTTGCGGACCATAAAGCACCGAAATCTGCTCGATGTCCTCGAACTCGCGCAGGCCATCCCTCTGCTGCGGGATGTAGACGCCATCGACATAGAGGGCGACAGGATTCTCCGCAAGCGAGCTCGACGTGCCGATGCCTCTGATGGATGGTTGAAAAGCACCAGCCGTCTCGTTGATGTTGAGACCGGGCGAGGCAGCACCTAACTGCATCGTGTTCGAAACGCCGCGCGATGCGAGGCTCTCGCCCGACACCGCGGTGATCGCAATCGGCACCGTCTGCAGATTTTCGGAGCGCTTCTGCGCGGTGACGATGATTTCCTGGAGTCCGACGTCGGTGGTCGACGCCGAGTTGGCAGGCGACGACGTCGGCCCAGTTTCCGTTGAGGAGGCTGGCGTTGTTTGAGCCTCTGCGAGGCTGGGCACTGAGAGGGCCAAAGCTGCAGTCGTACAGGCGAACATCATTTTCATCGTATTCCCTCCCAATTTTCCCGCGCTTATGGCGCGATGACTGTTCCGAGCCGGTCGCTGTCAACCAGGCGGCAGCGGCCTGCCTTCGATAAATCTCAAGAGCGACCATAAATCCGCGGCGCGGTCGCGATGGCCGCCTCGCAGCTGCGGCGCGGTGGTTGCACTTCCCGCACGATCCAGGCTGCTATGGTCCTCTTCCATTTGCGCTTCGGTCACGCCGGGCTCGCGAAAACGAGCATTGCTGACCAATCAAGCTACGATGCCTGTTTTCACCTTGAGCCTCGATCAGACAAATCTTTATGTTCTATGCGGTGCATCAGGCGGATTTATTCTTCGGCGAGTCGCAAAGCCTGCGGCGGCCCTAACGCATAAGCGCCATCTCTTCTGCCATCGTCGGATGAAGGGCGATGGTGTCGTCGAAATCCTGCTCGGTGAGACCCGCTTTGACGGCAATCGCCGCCAGCTGGAGCATCTCGGGAGCGTCGGGACCGATCATATGCACGCCAAGAACCACGTCATTTTAGGGATGAATGACCATTTTGTACAAAGCGCGCTCTTCGCGACCGGCGAGGACATTCTTCATGTGGGCGTCGCGCCTGTCGCAACGAGGATGACTCGGGCGGTTAGTTCGCGCTCTCCGACGAGAACCAGATGTGGTCCAGCGATGACCGCTCGGCCGCGATGGACCTCCACGCCACTGCTGGCCAAGGTCGCACCATAGGCATCCTCGAGCCTCAAGGCCTCTGAGGCGACGTGGTCGCGAAACGTCGGTCAGCCGAGGCGAGCGCTCCCCGATCAGACCGAGATTCCGGCCCTTCCCTTTAGGCCTAGCATTTCCCTGGCCTCGGCCGGCGTCGCTGGCTCGAGGCCCATCTCGGCAAGGATGCGTACCGCCTTTGCGACTTGCTCGGCGTTGGAGCGCGCAAGTTTGCTCGGCTCGATGAACAGGCTGTCCTCCAAGCCGACCCTAACATTGCCACCAAGCAATGCGGCCTGCGTGATGAAGGGCATTTGATGGCGCCCGGCAGCAAGGACCGACCAGGAATAGGTTTCCGCGCCGAACAGCCGATCGGCCGTCTGCTTCATGAACATCAAGTTTTCGAGATCAGCGCCGATCCCGCCGAGAATCCCGAAGATATGCTGAATGAAGAATGGGGGCTTTACCAGACCTCGCTCGACGAAGTGAGCAAGATTGTAGAGGTGACCGACATCGTAGCATTCATGCTCGAATTTTGTCCCGTGTTCGCTCATTTTCTCGAGGATATAAGCGATATCGCGAAAGGTGTTGCGGAAGATGTATGAATCCGAATTTCGGACATAGGGTTCCTCCCATTCGTGCTTCCATTGCGAGATACGCTTGCCTGCATTGAAGAACGCGAAGTTGATGCTTCCCATGTTCAGCGAGCACATTTCGGGCCGGAACCGTTCGGCCGCCATCAGTCGCTGCTCGACGGTCATCTGGGTGCTTCCACCGGTGGTGATGTTGATGACGGCGTCGGTCGCGCCGTGAATTTGCTGGAGGAACCGCGCATTTACGCCTGGATCACCGGTAGGCTCTCCGGTCTCCGGGTTGCGCGCATGCAGATGGAGAATGGCGGCACCCGCCTCCGCCGCCGCGATCGACTGGTCCGCGATCTCCTGTGGCGTGACGGGCAATGCTTCCGACATGGTCGGCGTGTGTGCCGAACCGGTGACGGCGCAAGAAATGATGACCTTATTCTTCATGTCTTCTTGAATTCCTTTGAAACCACGCCCGGCGTCGATCCGACCTAGTCTGCGGATTGCTCGGCGTTTTCATCTGCCACCACGATGTTTTCGATGAACCCTATAGCGGAGATTTCCGCCCGCATGACGTCGCCTATGCTCAGAAAACGAGGCGGATCGGATGCCATTCCGACCCCGGCCGGGGTCCCGGTCGCGAGGATATCGCCGGGCTTCAGGGTCATGACCGTCGAAAGATAGGAGATCTGTTCGAAGATGTTATGGATCATGTGACGTGTATTACTGCTTTGCCGCTGCTCGCCATTGACGAACATCCGGATGTCGAGCGTATGGGGATCATCGATCTCGTGAGCGAGCGTCAGCCATGGGCCCGTCGGGCCGTGCGTGTCGAAGGACTTGCCGAGCGTGATGGTCGCGCTCCGGAACTGCCAGTCGCGGGCCGACACGTCGTTTGCCACCATATAGCCGCCGATCACGTCGCGGGCCGCCGCGCTGGATACATTGCGGCAGCGGCGCCCGATCACGACAGCCAACTCGACCTCGTAATCCAGCTGCTGCGAGACGGCGGGTTTTACGACCCCATCAAATGGCCCGATGATGCAGGAGACCTGCTTGTTGAACCAGAGCTGCGACGATGGCGCCTGAAGCCCGGCTTTTGCGGCCTCGGACGCATGGTCGCGGTAATTCAGGCCAATGCCGAGATATTTCTCCGGGTTCGGGACGGGCGGCAGCAAGTGGAGATCCCGTAGGGCGACATGAGGCAGCCCGGCGTCTTCCAGCGCCTGGAACGCCGTCAGCGCAGAGGATCCAGCCGCAAGAAAGTCTATGACCGTGCTGGGCATCTGGGGACCCAGCGCCGCCAAATCCACCACATGATCACCGAACAGCTTGCCGAGATGCGGCCGGCCGTCGAGCTGAAAGGATACCAGCGGCATGTGTCCTCCGAGCGCAATCAGGGTTTCGCGAGGAAGGCGTTGTGGCAGGTGTTCTGCCTCCAGCCATCCTCGACGCGAATCCAAAGCTGCATCACGACCGCGTCCACCTCACGACGCTGGTTGGTCCCGCGTAGCGATATAGTCTGACGAAGCGGCCCGTTCACGACGACGACGTCGCCATAAGCGCGCATCTGGAGAGCGCCGCGCTCGACCCGATGGAAGCAATATTTATCCTGTACACCCAACAGATAGGTGGCCTTGTCCTCGATATCCCCGGTTCCATGAATGTGCACGAGGTCGTCGGCCATCAAGCCGCCGAGCGTGCCAACGTCGCCTGCCATCAGCGCCTCGCAGCGTAGCCCCTCCAGGCGCCCGATCTCCTGCCGCACCGCCTCGTCAATCATCGCGCGCGCCAGATGTCAGGGACGATAGATCGCGAAGAAGTCGGTGAAGAATCATGCCGCGAAGCAAGCACGAGGCAGAGGACGGAACAAATACCGTGTTTCAATGCCGCCTATCAGTCGAATTGATGCTCACGAAATGAGGACGCCAGACGCGCGTTCACCGCACTCGCCAAGCCGAGCCTCGTCCATATGTTGTGTGGGCTAGACGACGATCCTACGCGCCTCAAGCGCAGCAATCTCAACCGGATCAAAGCCGACATCGCTGAGCACGGCGTGCGTGGTAGAGGTTCCGGACTCCATGTCGAACGGTCTGCCGAGAACCGAGCGTGAGTAGGTTGGAGCCGGCGCCGGCTGGGAGCGGCCGGCGACGTCGACAAAAGTCTCGATCGCGCGATTATGGGGGTCATGGGTCGCTTCAGCCATCGAAAGCACTGGCGCGTAGCAAGCGTCAGTCTGCATCAGAAGTTCGTCCCACTCGGCCCGCGTGCGCGACCGGAAGACCGCAGTCAGGGCTTCGCGTTGCGCATCCCAGGACTCCCTGTCATATTGCTGCGCGAACGCCGGATGCCGATCCAGGGCAAGAAGGCGGACCAATTCCCTGAAAAAAGCTGGTTCGAGAGCCCCGACAGCGACATGGCGCCCGTCTGACGTCTCGTAGACATCGTAAAAGGGGGCGCCGGAGTCGAACAGATTGACGCCACGCTCATCCGACCACTGATCTGCGGCGCGCTTGGAATAGATGGCGGTCATCAGAAGGGCGCTGCCTTTGACCATCGAGCAATCGACGACCTGCCCGTCGCCGGTCGTGCGCGCATGAAGGATTGCGGCCAGCATGCCAAACCCGAGCATCATCGCGCCGCCGCCATAGTCGCCGACCAGATTCATGGGCAGGACGGGCTTCTCGCCTGCCCTTCCGATCCCGTTCAGCACGCCGGAGAGGGCGATGTAATTGATGTCATGGCCAGCCACGGCTGCATATGGGCCATGCTGTCCCCACCCCGTCATGCGACCGTAGACCAGCCTGGCATTTTCGGCGAAGAGATCTTCCGGCCCAAGTCCGAGACGCTCCATCGTGCCCGGCCGGAAGCCCTCAATGATGGCATCGGCACCGCTCGCCAACTGCCTCGCGAGTCGCACACCCTCGGGTTGCTTGAGGTCGATGGCGATGGAACGGCGCGATCGCGTGACGAAGTCCAGTTCAGGCGCCGGTACCAGGCCGACCGAGGTAAACGGGCCGGGTCGGTCGACGCGAATAACCTCGGCGCCGTGGTCGGCGAGCATCATCGCACAAAAAGGCCCTGGTCCCAGGCCGGCGAATTCGATTACGCGCAGCCCGGCGAGCGGCCCGTTGTTGACCTGCGGTGTCATGAGCATGCCCCGGCAAGCATCTGGCAGCGCTGCTTACGACCGAGACGGCCGGCGACCGAGCGATCGAGCGGATGATCCCCGACCGCGGCGTTACGTTGCACTCTAGGAGTCCGGCGAGACGACACGCGCATCGCCATCACTCCAAATGGGCCGCGCGGTCAGGCGTGCAATCCGCCAATCGCCACCGCCTCGCTTCAGTCTGACGGCATATTTGCCGCCGGCCGTATACCGCCGGGGGACTCCCGAATCCAACCGCACATGGTGTGCCACTATATCGCATGTGAGCGACGCACAGTCGTCAATGATCTCGATAATGAAATTGGCCAGCATGTGCTGCGTGGCGTCCAGCGGATCGAGAACAGCCTTAAGCAGGTCTGCGATCGCGGCATCGCCTTCATACGATCGATCACTGCCGGAATGCTCGAAGATCGCATCCTCGTGCAAGCAGCTCTTAATCCCGGAATAGTCCCGGGCATCGAGGCAAAAGACATATGTAGACATCAGCTGCTGTATGGCCTCGCGATCCGTCATGCCGATCCTCTCGTTCTCGTAGATGTTTTCGCGAGGCGAAGAATCATACGGAGAATGCCTGCATATCTCTTAGCCAACGCCTAGGTTCGCCTGCCAGTGCGCCATACCATCGAACGCATCGACCGGCTGGTAGAGCTCGTCGGTCCCGGTGATCTCCTTCATGTGCGCGACGATCGCCTCCGGCGTCAGCGCGCGATCGACGAACCCTCGGCCGCCTCCGACGACATATCGGTTGACCAGACCACCCCAGACCTCGAACGTCTGGCCGGTGACGTCACAGGCATCGCTCCCGAGCCATACGATCGCGGGTGCAACCATTTCTGGCGGGAAGGCCTTCTTCATCGCTTCCATTGTCTCTTGATCGGGTACGAGCCCGGCAACATCAGCACCAAACATACGGGTAAAGCCGCCTGGGCAGACAGTATTCACGCGTACGTTAAACTCCTTTCCCTCCGTAGCGAGCGAGCGAGCGAAGCCGTAGATGGCCGCCTTAGCGGCACTATATGCGGTTGCGTCCGGTAAACCGTACATGCCCCCACCGGAGGCCGTCATGATGACGCTGCCGCTATGTTGGGCAGTTAGGATCGGCCATGCTGCCTGGGTGACATTAACGTGTCCGCCCAAGTGAATGCGCATTTGCTGTTCGAAATCCTCGAGCGGCGTCTCGATGAAGGGCTTGGAGTGAGCGATACCGGCGTTGTTGACGACGATGTCGAGCCGACCAAAGTGTTCTATCGCGGTGCGCACGATTCCGAGACCGCCTTCCTTGGTCGTGACGTCATCGCCGTTGGCTGCAGCACGACCGCCTTTTGAGCGGATCGAGTCCACGACCTCATCGGCAACGCTGGTGTCCCGCCCCGCTCCATCCAGTGCGCAACCAAGATCATTCACCACAACCGCTGCGCCCCGCTCGGCAAGAAGAAGAGCGTGCCCTCGGCCAATGCCTCGCCCCGCCCCGGTGACAATTGCAACTTTTCCTTCAAGCGATATGTTGGCCATGTTCACCCCTCTCCTGTTGACCAACCAGCCCCATGGGCCGCCAAAGGCGAAGCCTTCCGCAGCCATTGTACTTATTTTTCCGGTTGAGACCCAATCACGCGCCAGCGCGTATGTGCTTGTACAGGTATTTTCGGCTCTCTTCGTCTGGCGCACTGAAGGCGCTCGCGAACCGTTCCTTGACGGCAAGGACGCGCGCCGCAGCCGGCCGGGCATCAATCGTGTCGACCAGGCGCTTGAGATGCGGGAATTCGGTCCAGGCATCTTCACCGGCAATCATCGGGGCCATTTGACCATAGCTCCAGATCGCCATGTCGGCGATGCTGTAGGTGTCCGCGACCATATATTCGCGATCCGCGAGGTGCTTGTTCACGACCCCATAGTGGCGACGCGCTTCATATTGGTAACGCTCATGGGCATATCCCTGGCCCGGCTCGGGCGCAAAGTACTTGAAGTGAGCGGCCTGGCCGGAGAATGGGCCGATGCCGCTGCCGGCGAAAATCACCCAGGACAGCATCGACGCTCGATTTTGGGGATCGTCCTTCGGCGGAAGGAATTTATCGTGCTTGTCGGCCAGGTGGATCAAGATTGCCGAACTGTCGAACATGATCACGCCGTCGTCGTCGATAGCGGGCGTCTTGCCGTTCGGATTAATGGCAAGATATTCCGGCTTATGCTGGGCGCCGCGCTGCAGATCGATGGGGATCGGCTCGTAAGGAATGCCGGACTCCTCCAGAAAGAGGACAAGCTTGGTTGAGCTTGATGTCCACGAGAAATAAAATTTCAACATCGTTTTCCTCTCTAGAATCACCGCTATTGGCTTGCTTTAGGAGCATGGCGATCCTGGATAAAATATGGAGTTTCGATGTGGCGCATCAGTCGCATTGATACCTGAAGCCACGAGCGGAATCCGAGGCCCCGCAAAAGCCTTAGGACATCGTTGACGATAAAAGGAAAGCCGGAGGTCGAACCGAGGACATCGATACCTAATCCGAAGCGCCGGTTCATCGCAGCGAAATGACAGAGTGGCCGTCCCAAAGCGCGCCGCCCGCTGTAAGCTGACCGGCCTGCTGGGATGCCGGTGACGGCGCTCGTCGCCGGCTGGGTCATGGATATACGAGGCGGTGTCAACGGAACGGGAGGGAACCATGCCCGTCGCCAGTACCCGTATCGAATGGTTCGCACCGCATCATGATGGTTGCCGGTCCATCAGCGAACTTCGCTTCATCCTCTCTCAACTCACGTGCAATTTCCGGAACCTTGGCGAGTCTAACAACTTCCATCCTTGCGGCCATGTTCGGGTAAATAAATTCGGTTATACAATCATAGCCCCATTCGACAGTGCGAGTCGCGGAACCGATGCCCTGCCGGCTCAGGGCGACATAATTACGCTTGTAACTCGTCATCAGATGGCCAAAGAACTTCTGGCCAAGCTTGGAATGATATGCTTCATAATGCTTCTTGAATTCCTCTGGCGTCAGGCCAGATTTCCTTTTTATAAGCATAATCATTTTGACCGGCTCACTGCTGTCGTCGATGGGCATTAGGGTGCCCTCCTCGCGCAATGAGATCTCCTCAAGGTTTTGCAACGGCATGGTCTCGTGAGAATCGGGCATTTGCAACGTCTCTTTTTCTTGCTTTTTATCATATGGGTTCAATTCATCAGGCATTTTTCAAAGCTCCTTTGCCGAGATGCTGTCCATGTTGCGAGAGTGCCTGCCTGGATAGATCGGGATGCGTCTGCGAAGTTTGATTCCATCGATTGCCCAGGTGTATAACCTGTATTCTCGCTCAATCTCGAAGGCCGCGATTGCCGGCAGCCGTTCAAAACTGTGATGGGTTCGTCGGTCCAAATATTGGAAAGTTTCAACTTTTACAACATGGCCTGCGTTGTCCTGGCTAATGGCACCGCTTGTGACGGTGGACATGGGAGCCAGACCTATGGCAGCACGATATCATGATCGGCCCCCAAATTTTGACCGCGGCGCGATAGTATTAGTCGCGTTGTCTTTACGGATCGAAATAAGGCTCGATCATAAACGTTCCTAACATGGAGTTCATTTGTGAGAGTGTTCGTGACAGGCGCGACAGGTTGGGTCGGATCGGTCGTGGTGCGCGATTTGCAAGACCATGGCCATCAGGTAATCGGTCTTTGTCGATCTGAAGATAAGGCTAGGGCGCTGAAGGCCACGGGCGCTGAAGTCGTACTAGCGACGATCGATGCGTTAAGCAGCCTGAATCGCGCTGCCGCCTCCGCCGACGCAGTCCTCCATTTAGCGTTCAATCACGATTTCTCGCGCTATGCGGAAAGCGCGGACGAAGACGCTGGTGCGATCAAGGCTTTAGGCGAGGCTCTCCAAGGCTCCGGCAAACCGCTAATCGTTACTTCCGGTATACCTCGGGTCATGTCAGGGGCGATCGCGACCGAGAACGATTTGCCCTCTTCAAGCGCCTTAGTGGGTCGAAAGTCGGAATCGGCCGTCATGGCCCTTGCCGATCTCGGGTTAAGAGCGGCGACCGTAAGACTGCCGCCTTCGGTGCACGGTGTCGGCGAAACTCATGGATTTGTGCCGATCCTCATCAGGCTGGCACGCGAAAAGGGCGTGTCTGCCTATATCGGCGAGGGCGGCAATCGGTGGCCGGCGGTCCATATGTCCGACGCGGGCCGCATTTATCGCCTGGCCCTGGAAAGCGGCGTGACGGAAACCGTCTATCACGCCGTCGCAGAGGGGGGCGTGCCTTTCAAAGCGATCGCAGAAGTGATCGGCCGCAAGCTGGGCCTTCCGGTGGAAGCGCGTGAGCGCGAACACTTTGGCTGGTTCGGCGCGGCGGCAGCAGATCTTCCCGCATCCGGCAGTCACACCGCCCGGGTACTAGGCTGGGAGCCCATTGGGCCGGACCTCATCGACGATCTGGAGCAGGATGGATATTATCGCTGACCTTTCGCGCTCGTCCGCAGCCGACGGCCTTCGAACGTGCAGGTGTTTGGGCGATCCTGTCAACTGACAAGCTTTCCTGTCCCGCAGTTGCCGGCGGAGATCGGCGGCGTGTTCGAAAAGCACCAATGAGGCATGTGATCATTCTTCTTGAAGCCTCTCTTCGCCATGCGCCAGTCTGCCCGACCGGAGGGCGGCTTGGATTTTCTTACCCTGTGGATCAAAAAGGCCGCGTTGGGAGCAGGCCTAGCGGCCAGTGCAGGGAGGCGCTTATGCGACGGCCAAGCCGTCGGCAGGCTCACCTACAATCCGAATCAGCGCGGCGGATATCAGCAACAAGCCAGCGAGCAGCAAAAGTGCGCTGCTGAAATCGCCGGTGGCGACACGCAGCATTACGATCACCGCAGGTATAACCAGCCCGCTCACATTGCCGACCACATTGATAAGGGTGAACGCAGCCGCCGCGTGGGCGAGGCCGCGGAACATTCCCGTTGGAATGCTCCAGAACAGACCCGTAGCAGCGCACAAGCCGGCGATGCCAATGGTCAACGCCACGAATCCGAGCCAGGGATCGCTGATCAGTCCAGTTGAGCCGAGATCAAGTGCGCCGACAAGGAAACCACCGATTATATGCCAGGATCTTTCCTGCTTCCGATCGGATCTTGCGGCGTTCAGCAACAATGTCACCGTTCCCACGGCAAAAGGCACCATCGTCAAGAGCATGGCGCGATCGGACCCGATTGCCGGCGATAATTTTCCAATCACGACGTTGGACCGCCAGTGCGGTCGCCACATTGATGATTGTCGTCATACTTTCTCTCCTCGCGCTTCAATCCTGCAGCGATCAGGAAAAATGATCGTCGAGCTTGAAGAGCTTGCGGGCGTTATATCCCTCGATCCAGTCACCGACAGCGTCAAGAAACGGGGCGTGTTGCTACCGCTCTCAAAAGTGATCCGGCACCATTATCCGCGCACCCATAGTCATGGAGCGCGAACTGGCTCGTGGCGACGAACGACTTTTTGATCAGGCGCGAAAATTGCGTCGCGACAGCAGCATAGACAAGCCTGATGGGCTGCATCCAAACTCAGTATTTGTCCGCTCATGGGTGATGTGGTTGCCTAATCGCATGAGGATCGCGCCACCGGGTTGGTGGCTTAAAGGGGCCTGCGGATAATGAGCGACGTCAGAAAACTGGAGCCGGCCAACATCACGCTGAGCGAAGTCATCGACCGCACAGAGGCGCTTTTGCCGGCGATCGCAGATCGGGCACTTCAGACCGAACGGGATCGCAACATTCCGATCGAGACGATCCGCGAGATCCGCGCAGCCGGGCTTGACCGCGTGATGCAGCCGCAACGATGGGGTGGCTTCGGCCTGGACGTCGATGCTTTCTTCGAGATCTGTTGGCGATTGTCGTCCGCTTGCGGCTCGACGGGCTGGGTCTACGCACAGTCGGCGATGCAGAAATGGTCACTTTCTTACGCGTCTGATAAGGCGTTGGCCGACCTTTTCCAGCAAAGGGACGTGCGCACCTGTTGCGCTTTCAATCCGCGCGGTGCGCATGTTGAACCGGTCCCAGGTGGCTGGAACGTGACCGGGCGCTGGCAATGGGCAAGTGGCTGCCTCCACGCCGATTGGGCGTTGCTCGCCGCTATGGTCCCAGAATCCTCTGCGCCCGTGCTCCTCCTTGTGCCCAAAGAGGATTTCCTTATCGAGGACACTTGGCACGTGTCCGGTCTGCGCGGTACGGCCAGCAACGATATTGTCATTGAGCACCCGCTGTTTGTGCCAGGTCATCGCTTTGCGCCGATGCGCGCAACCGACGACACTGCGCTTATGACCTATGGTAACGGCTCGTTCGGTGCGCCACAGGCGTCGATCACGCCATGGGGCGTGGTCACGCCGGTAATCGGAATGGCGCAGGGCGCGCTCAGGGCTTATGAAGATTCGACACGCGATCGGCTGTCCGCCTTTGGAGGGCAGAAGGTCGCTCAGATGGTCGGGCCGCAGATGCGCATCAGCGAGGCGGCGGCAAAGATCGACGCCGCACGGGCCCTGGCGCGTAATGATATTAGCGAAGCGATAGCGCGCGGCAAAGCGGGCGACTCGTTCAGCAACGATGATCGTGTTCGTTTCCGCCGGGACCATGCTTTCATCGTCAACCTCTGCTATGATGCGACGATGATGCTTGCCCGCGCCGCAGGCGCGAATTCGCTGTTCGAGACGAACCCGATCCAGCGCTTCCTGCGCGACCTGCATGCCGGTTCGATGCAGATTGCGAGTAATTGGGACGAGCAGGCGGAGTCCTATGGCCGCGTGCGCATGGGCGGCGAGCCGAATGGCAGCATGTGGTAATCGATTCACGGTGGCTATCCGTCGCCGACGGGCGCTGGCGTGAGGGCCAATTCAAACTCACCGGAAAGAGCCGCCCAGAGGCGCCGCGTCGCCGTGTGCCCGACCGACGGGGCGCGGCTTTATTCACTTCGGCGGGGAGAGCCCGGTAGCGCAAAAAAGGCATCAATCGAGATAGTCAGGGACCAGGTGTGGCAATATCGATAGACAGCGCAACCTTCCGGAGGGTTCTTGGCCACTATCCGACCGGTGTCTGTGCAATAACGGCGATGGAGAACGACAGGCCCGTCGGGATGATCGTCGGTACCTTTACCTCCGTATCGCTGGCTCCCCCTTTGGTCGCCTTCTTTCCAGACCGCAAGTCGCGCAGCTGGCAACGCATCCGGGCCGTGGGGCGCTTCTGTGTAAATGTGCTTGGGGCCGATCAACTCCATCTATGCCAGGCGCTCGCATCGGGAGGCGACGACAAGTTCTCCGCCATCCGCTGGACCATAAACGAATTCGGATTGCCAATCCTCGACGACGTCATTGCATGGATTTTGTGCGACCTGCATGCAGTGCACGAGACCGGCGATCACGACATCGCGCTAGGCCATGTTCGAATGCTTGATGTCGAAAGCTCGAAGAAACCGCTGATCTTCTGTAAGGGCGGCTACGGCAAGCTGGAGTGGGCGACGCCCCCGAGCTCGGTTCGGGCGGCTGCGGGCGCAAAGTAACACCCCCTAACAGCATTGGCCCCATACCCCCCGTATTTGCCTATCTATCTCGCCGAGGATCGATAATCCAAGGTCTACCGACTGTCGCTAGAAGTCTAAGCAGCATAAATGCTTCTGATGGTACGCATCCAAAGTGAGGATTTGTCTCCGTTAGCGAAGGGTGCTTTTCCATATCGAGCAAGCGTTTCAAGCGGGCTGATGCGGAGGCGACAGCGTCGTCCCGGCGCAGCTTCTTGTGCCAATGATCCTATCCTCGGGAGAGAGCCCATGTCGCGAACAATTAACATCCACGGTCATTTGATTCTCCCGCAGTTGATGGGCTTGGCGGGCGAGCAGGGTCCCGAGATAATTTGGCATGACGATGGCCGCGCCAGCATGCGTATCGGTAGCCGGTTTACCAAGCTCGTGACCGTCGACTCGAAGGAAGACGAGAAAACGCTCGGGGCTCGTGCGACAACAGAGAAATTCCTGAAAAGCTGGTCAGATCCCAAGATACGTGTCGCCGAGATGGACGAGATTGGCACCGATGTTATGGGCATCACCAACAACGCCCAGATGTACTTCTACCAAATCGAGCCCAATCTGGCGATTACGTTCCAACAGACGGCGAACGACCTGCTGGCGGAGTATTGCGAGGCAGCGCCTGATCGCTTCTTCTTCATGGCGACACTCCCGCTGCAGGATCTCGACGCATCCGCACGTGAACTCGATCGGGCGATCAAGCTGGGTGCGCGGGGCATTCACGTCGGCGCGCACAGCCTGGGGGCTTATGAGCTATATTCCGAGGAACTCTGGCCGCTGTTCAGCACCATGGCGGACGCCGGTCTCCCCTTGTTCGTCCACCCCTATCCGTTTCAGTTGGCGGGAGCGGCGCCGACGCGCTTCGGCGGTCCGATGCTTGAATTTCCGTATCAGTCGTCCATCGCGGTAACCCATTTAATCCTCGGCGGCACGATGGATGCGGTCCCCAACCTTAATGTTTGCATCTCGCATGGCGGCGGCTTCATCCCGTATCAATTCGGGCGTATCGAGGCCTTTGCGGAGATCAATCCCAACAATCGCGCCAAGCGCCCTTTGCGGGAATATTTGCCCCGTTTTTACTTCGATAACCTCATTCACGATCCCGTCGCGCGCCAGTATCTGGTCGACTGGATGGGCGCCTCGAACGTGTTTGTCGGCGACAATTACCGGGGCTTAGACTCAGCGGACGGCTTCGCGTTCCTCAAGGATCTTAAGCTAACCCAGGAAGAATCGGATGCGATCTCGGGGAATAATGCAGCCCGCCTTTTCCATCTTTGACCGGAGCTTTGCATCCGAGGGTAATCATGAAGCACAGTATCGTCGATCTTTCGATCTATCTGGAAAACGATGTCATTTCGGACCCTGCGCCGTTCCGGCCCCGGATCGATTATATCGACCATAAGATGTCGGTGCCAGAGCTGGCAGGCTTCTTTCCCGGACTGAAGCCCGAAGACTTGCCCGACGAGGAAGCATGGGCAATCGAACGTATCGAACTTATCACGCACAATGGCACGCATCTCGACGCGCCTTATCACTTCGCTTCGACGATGAACAAAGGCGAGCGCGCGATCACGATCGACGAGGTTCCTCTCGACTGGTGCTTTCAGCCGGGCATCAAACTGGACTTCCGCCACTTCGACGACGGCTATGTCGCGACCGCAGCCGATGTCGAGGCGGAATTGGACCGGATCGGCCACACTCTGTCGCCGCTTGAGATCGTGGTCGTCAACACGTCCGCTGGAAAGCGTTACGGACAGGACGACTATGTAACCGCCGGCTGCGGCATGGGCTATGAGGCGACCATGTATCTCCTTGAACGCGGTGTCCGGCTGACGGGCACCGATGGCTGGAGCTGGGATGCTCCCTTCATTTACACGAAGGAGAAATATCTCGCGACTGGCAACGCGAAGCTGATCTGGGAAGGGCATAAAGCAAGCCGCGACATCGGCTATTGCCATCTGGAAAAGCTGCATAATCTCGAGGCGCTTCCACCAACCGGCTTCACGATCGCCTGCTTCCCGATGAAAATCCGGGCTGCCTCCGCCGGCTGGACGCGCGCCGTCGCTATTCTGCCATCGTGAACCCATGTCCGACGGTTCTCCCATGATCACACTGTCGCATATCGGTGCCCTGACGATGCTCTATCGGCGCCGCCGATCAGTGTCGCAGAATCTGAGGCTGGTGCTGTTGCAGCCATCAACAAGAGGAGACGAACGGTGAGCAGATCGCGCTCTGATCATAGCCTGCCGCAATATGCTGACGCTGTCGCCGCTTTCGACCTGTCGGCTGTCCAGGCCATCCTCTTCGCGCCATCCACCGGGTCAATGAACCCCGCCGAAATCTGCTGCGACCGGCATGCCGGTGATCCCTCGCGAATAGCATTGCGCTGCCGGAACTTATCCGGCGAGGTGAGCGAATTGAGCTTCGCGGATCTCAAATATCACTCCGAGCGTCTTGCGCGACTTCTCGCGTCCCTGGGGGTAACCAAGGGGGACCGCGTCGCCGGTCTGCTGCCTCGAACACCGGAACTCCTGATCACGATCTTGGCGACATGGCGTCTCGGCGGCGTGTATCAGCCGCTTTTCACCGCCTTTGGACCAAAAGCGATCGAGCACAGGCTTTCCGAAGGCGCGACGAAGGTTGTTGTTACGAATGGCGAGCAGCGGGGGAAGGTTGCCCAGCATCTCGTCGTCTCCGTCGTTTGTGTCGGCGGTTCCATGCCGGGCGATTATGATTTCTGGGGGGACGTCGAGGCCGACGATACGATCGATGAGCCGGTTTCCTGCACCGAGGACGACCCATTCCTCATCATGTTCACCTCTGGCACGACGGGTGCCGCAAAACCGCTCCTCGTTCCACTTCGGGCAATAGCGGCCTTCGTCCGTTACATGGTCGATGCCGTTGATCTGAGGCCGGACGATCGGTTCTGGAATCTGGCCGACCCAGGCTGGGCCTATGGCCTCTATTATGCGGTAATCGGCCCGCTTGCGCTCGGTTTGACGACGACCTTCGACGAGCGGCCCTTCTCCGTGGAAAGTACCATCGCTACCATCCGAGAACTCGGGATCACCAACCTCGCGGGGTCACCCAGCGCCTATCGTCTCCTGATGGGAACGGGCACGGAAGCCGCGCGTGCCCTCAGAGGTCAACTGAGAGCCGTTAGCAGCGCGGGCGAGCCGCTCAATGCCGAGATCATCCGATGGTTCGCAGACGCGGTCGACACGCCGATATTCGACCATTACGGCCAGACCGAGACTGGTATGGTGTTGTGCAATCACCACGGCCTCGATCATCCCGTCCACGTCGGATCGGCCGGTTTTGCCTCGCCCGGGCATCGGGTGGTGATCCTATCCGACGATGGTCAGGAACTCGGTACGGGCGTTCCCGGTGTGCTTGCGCTCGACCGTACTCGCTCACCACTGATGTGGTTCACAGGCTACCTCGGGCGGCCAACCAAGGCGTTTTCAGGCAATTATTACCTGACGGGCGACATCTGCGAATTGAATGAAGACGGCAGCATCTCGTTCGTGGGCCGCTCCGACGACGTGATCACTACCTCCGGCTATCGGGTTGGCCCGTTCGACGTCGAAAGCGCGCTGCTTGAGCATGCCGCCGTGCTGGAATCCGCCGTCATCGGTAAACCCGATCCGGAGCGGACCGAGATCATCAAGGCGTTTGTGGTACTGCAAGAAGGATACGATCCCTCAACGGACCTCGCCGAGGCGATGAGGCTTCATGTCAAGGTGCGCCTGTCGGCCCACGCCTATCCGCGAGAGATCGAATTCGTGCCCTCCCTGCCTAAGACCCCCAGCGGCAAGCTCCAGCGCTTCCTGCTGCGCAACGCCGAAATCGCCAAGGCCGAGCAGGCTGCCTGAACCGCGCGGTGGCATCCGTGCCTGTTGACGGACAAATGATGAGATGGTGATCAACGACACGCAGCAGGCCATCGTCGACACAGTGCGGCAGTTTATCCGCAAGGAGGTTGCCCACCGTACCCTGCAGTTCGAGGCAGCAACAGCCTTTCCACGCTCGCTCTTCGAGGAGATGGGGAGGCTCGGGCTGATGGGCGTGACGGCGCCTGAAGCCTATGGCGGTGCCGAGCTTGACTATGTCTCCTATGCGCTCGCCCTCATGGAGGTTGCTGCCGGAGACGGCGCCCTCTCGACGATCATGTCCATCCAGAACTCGATCATGGTGTCCGGGCTGCTGAGGTTCGGTTCCCCCGCGCAGAAGGAGCAATGGCTGCCGCCGCTTATCGCAGGGCGTTCGATCGGTGCCTTCGCGCTTACCGAGGCCGATGCCGGTTCTGACGCGGCGGCGATACGCTGCCGAGCCGTCCGCGAAGGGTCCGGCTGGCGACTTGATGGCGCCAAGCAATTCATCACCTCCGGTCGTATCGCCGATATCGCGATGGTGATTGCCGTCACCGATCCCGCGGCGGGCAAAAGGGGCATCTCAGCGTTCCTGGTTCCGACCGGCACCCAAGGCTATCTCGTCGATAAGGTCGAGCATAAGCTCGGACAGTGTGCCTCCGACACCTGTGCGCTGCGGTTCGACGGGTGTTTCGTCGAAGGCGATGCGTTGTTCGGCCCCGAAGGGCGCGGCTATTCGATCGCGCTCGCCAATCTGGAGGCCGGCCGCATCGGCATCGCCGCCCAGGCCGTCGGCATGGCGCAGGCGGCCATGCGAATCGCGGTCAACTATGCCCGCGAACGCGTTTCTATGGGCAAGCCCATCATCGATCATCAGGCTGTAGGGTTCAGGCTGGCCGACCTCGCCGCGCGTCTCGAAGCCGCGCGCCAGCTCGTGTTTCATGCCGCCAGCCTCAAGGATGCCGGAGAGCCGTGCCTGGCCGAGGCTTCGATGGCCAAGCTGGTCGCCAGCGAAACCGCGGAAACTGTCGTCTCGGGTGCCATCCAGACTCTTGGAGGCTACGGCTATCTCGAAGAATTCGGCCTTGCAAAAATCTTCCGCGATGTACGCGTTTGCCAGATCTACGAGGGTACCTCGGACATCCAACGCATGGTCATCGCGCGCAGCCTTTAAGGAAATGAACATGCAGCATGATCCGGTCATCATCGCCAGCTACGCCCGCACGCCGATGGGCGGCTTCCAAGGCGCCTTGGCGGGCCTGCGGGCCACTGAATTGGGTGCGGCGGCGGTCAGGGCGGCGGTCGAGCGCGCTGACGTATCGGCCGATATCATCGAACGCATCTATATGGGGTGCGTGCTGTCCGCCGGCCTAGGCCAGGCGCCAGCGCGGCAAGTGGCGCTGGCCGCAGGGTTGGGTCTCAATATCCAGGCGACCACGGTCAACAAGATGTGCGGGTCGGGGATGCAGGCCGCGATCATGGCGCAGGAGGCGCTCGCCTCCGGGGCAGTGGATGTCGTCATCGCCGGCGGCATGGAGAGCATGACCAACGCGCCCTATGCGCTGCCCAAGCATCGCGCTGGCGCGCGCATCGGTCACGACCGCATCATCGACACCATGATGATGGATGGCCTCGAGGATGCCTATGAGCCGGGCAAGGCGATGGGCGTCTTCGCCGAAGCGGCGGTGCGAGACTATCAGTTCACCCGCGAGGATCAGGACGCTTACGCCATCCGGTCGCTCGATCGCGCCCGTGCCGCGATTGCCGGCGGCGCCTTCACACGCGAGATCACACCGGTAACGGTCAAGGGCCGAGGCGGTAACACGCTCGTCGATACGGATGAGCAGCCAGCCAAGGCCAGGCCGACGAATATCCCTTCTCTCAAACCTGCTTTCGTCGAGGGAGGGACCATCACGGCCGCCAACGCGTCCTCGATCTCGGATGGCGCAGCCGCCCTGGTCATGACCCGCGCCAGCGTCGCGGACAGATTGGGAATCAAGGCAGTTGCGAGAGTGGTGGCCACCGCCGCACATGCACACGAACCAGCCAAGTTCACGACCGCGCCGGTGCCCGCGATGCGCAAGCTGTTGGACAAGGCGGGCTGGTCGGTTACGGACGTTGATCTGTTCGAGGTCAACGAGGCGTTTGCCGTCGTCGCCATGATCGCGGCCAGGGAACTGGCCATCCCGGCGGAGAAGCTGAATGTCAATGGCGGCGCGACTGCACTTGGCCATCCCATCGGCGCATCGGGCGCGCGCATTCTGGCGACGCTGATGAGCGCGCTCGAAACGCGAGGCTTCAGGCGGGGCGTCGCCAGCCTCTGCATTGGCGGAGGAGAGGCGACCGCCATGGCGATCGAACTGGTCTGAGGGCAGGAGGAATGGATATCGAGGGTGTAGCGGCGATCGTCACCGGCGGCGCATCAGGATTGGGCAGGGCGACCGCACAGATGTTGGCGGCGCAGGGGGCAAAAGTTGCCGTCTTTGATCTCAACGCGGAGGCGGGGCAGGAGACGGCGCTCGCGATCGGCGGCCGGTATGTCGCCGTCAATGTCTCGGATGACGCCAGCGTGACGGCCGGGCTGGATGAGGCGGAGGCGTCGCATGGCGTGGCACGCATCCTGGTCAATTGCGCAGGGATTGCGCGCGCCGCAAAAACGGTGGGCAAGGAAAATGCGCCGCATCCCTTTGCGACGTTCGCAGCGACCATTTCGGTAAATCTGATTGGTACCTTTAATGTCATCTCGAAATTCGCGGCGCGGCTCGCTGCGGAGGAGCCCGTTGACGGCGAGCGCGGTGTGATCGTCAACACCGCGTCGGTCGCGGCGTATGACGGCCAGATCGGGCAGGCAGCCTATGCCGCGTCAAAGGGGGGCGTGGTCGGCATGACCCTGCCGATCGCACGCGATTTGGCGGGCCATAAAATCCGCGTCATGACGATCGCCCCCGGCATTTTCCTGACGCCGATGGTGGAAGGCTTTCCGCAGCATGTCCAAGATGACCTGGGCGCGCAGGTGCCGCATCCAAGCCGTTTGGGCAATCCCGCCGAATATGCGCAGCTCGTTGAAGCGATCCTTGGCAACCCGATGCTCAATGGAGAAGTGATCCGGCTCGACGGCGCAATCCGCATGGCTCCCCGCTGATTCCCGCAACTTGGGCAACCTTAAGAAAAGATCCACCTGACATGTGCCGATCCAGGAGCACCGGCGGCGCGCGAGTGATATCAGTTCCAAACCCTATGTTTGTACGGGTCCGGCTTGAGGCGGGCTTGCTTCTCCGGTGGCCTAACCCGTGCGCGCCTGCCGCGTCGACGGGGCGCCAAGTGCTTCCAAAGACAATCGGGTACTATCCTTTTTCAGGTGTCACGACCCGACGAAGCAATGGCCTGTCGCTCGATTGGCATTCCATCGGAACCGCTACATGACCCATCAGCGCGACTGAAGAGCAGTCTAAAGACGCATCAGTAGGATTTATGCGCCATATCGATAGTCTGGATTTTTCGGAGAGGTTGATCGTCCCTATTATCGGGCGATCGAGCGACCGCTGTCAGAGTCGTAGCGCGGCACCAGACCTTTATCCGCTCGGTTTGGCCAGCTGCCGATGAAGAGGAGCCGAGAGGATATGATGCGTCGGAAAGAGCTACGCGTGCATCGCGCTCCGTCGGGTTCGGGCAAGGGCGCAAGCCTGGTCTTGCCGTGCTCTTTCCGTGATCATGGTTGGTCGGCTGCCGACTGGGACAAAGGTGCGCTGCAGCTTCGTAATCAACACCGCCCATGGTCTCGCCGGTCGCCGAGCCAGCGGCAAAATCCTGCCGAAGGTAGCGCAAAGGCATGAGCAAGCTCTGGATCATAGGCGCCGCTGGCCGCCAGGGCGCCGCCGTCGCAGAGGCAATGAGCGTCGCCAAAACGCCGATGGTACGAGTCGATCGAGATAGGAGCGCGCTCGAGCGTCTCTGCAACACCATCGGAGGCGGCGCCGAAATGATCGTAACCGACTCGATGGAGGAGACCATCGCGGAGGTTCGACGCGGCGAGCCATCGGTTGTCGCTAATTTCGTGGGCCCGTTCACGAAGACTGCCCTGCCTCTGATTGCGGCGAGTGGTGGGCCGGACTATCTCGATCTCGCCAACGAGCTGTCGGCCGTGCAAAGCATTCTGGCGCTTCACGACGAGGCGAGGGCGAACGACCGGTGCATCGTCGCCAGCGCGGGCTTTGGATTGCTGGCGACGGAAAGCCTTGTCCTCAAGATTTGCGATGACCGCCCCCCAGCACAAAGCGTACGGGTGGACGCGATACCTTATCTCGCTGATGCGGGCGACCGGCTGGGGCCTGCCGTTGCAGAGACGATCGTCGAGTTGTTGCGCTATGGTGGTCGCCGCTACAATCGGAATAACCTTGAGCGTGTGAGACTTGGCTCCGACTCCGAACGCTTCGCGCTTCCAGACGGAAAGATCGTCAGAACCGGCGCCATGCCGACTGGCGATCTGGAAGCCGCCCGCCGGGCGAGCAACGCCAACACCGTCCTGAGCGCGTCCAGTGCCGCGCCGCACGGAGCGGCTGTCCCGGTCGTGGTTCCGCTCATGGCGTCCTCACAATCGGGTTTTTTCGAGACTGGCTCAAACGACGCCTCGCGGGGACCGCTTCCGGCGACCTCGAAGGCGGCACGCACACCGACTCGTGGGCGCGCGCGAAAGTCGCGTGGAGCGACGGCACGCTGCTCGAAGCTTGGCTGCGCGCTGGCGACGCCGGACTGTTCACAACGCGCGTGGCAAGCGCCGTCGCGCTCCGGCTGTACCGCAAGGAGCGCTCCGCCGGCGCTTATACGCCAGGCGCGCTCTTCGGTCCCGATCTCGCGATTGAGGCTGGCGGTGTTTTTATCCAGACCGCATGAGCATGGTTTCGCGCATGCTCGTCACGGTGAACGCGAGGCTGGCTGCAGCGACTGGCCTCCCGTCTACAGGTCGCGAAGATCGGAAGGACAATGATCGTCATGTCTACAGCTTCTGAAGCCAAGCTCGGCTTCGACCCGGCAAGGCTGGCGCGCGTCGAAGAGGCGCTCCGCCAGGATGTCGAAACCGGCTTCATCCACGGGGCTGCGATGCGCGTCAGCCGGCGCGGTGAAACCATTCTCGATTTCGTAGACGGCTATGCCGACAAGACTGCGGACAAACCGCTCCAGAAGGACTCGGTCTTCGTCACCATGTCGACCGGCAAACCCTTCACTGTCGTTCTCGTGCTGAGCCTCGTCGAGCGCGGGCTGCTGCGCCTCCATTCGCCGGTCGCCGACATCATTCCCGAGTTCGGCAAGTTCGGAAAGGAATCGGTCAATCTCTTCCATCTCCTGACTCATACCAGCGGAATTCTAGGTAGCGTCCCGTCGGCCGACCCCGCGGTGTTGAGCAGCATTGAGCGGCTGACCGACTACGCCTGCAATCTCCCGCTTGATTGTCTGCCGGGCGAGCGCGTCAACTATTCGATGGTGGTGGCGCATTCGGTGCTGGCGACAATGTGCCTCAGGGTGGCCGGACGCGGCCGCAGCTTCGCGCAAATGCTGGAACAGGATCTCTTTCACCCGCTGGGCATGAGGGATACCAGCCTCGGGCCGCGCGAGGATCTCATGTCCCGCCTGTGCCCGGTCCGGGCGTCGCAGGAGGTGCCATACAACCTGCTGCCGGGCGACGCCGTCGAGTTCCTCGCGCACGGCATCATGCTGGCGCCCGGCGCTGAGCTCCCTGCGGGGGGCTATATCACTACGATCGACGACCTCCACCGTTTTGCCGAGATGCTGCGGCGCGGCGGCGAGCTCAACGGCACCCGCATTCTGTCCCCGGCAATGCTGCGCTTGAGCACCCGCAATTATACCGGTTCCTTTCGCAACGCGGTCTGGGATCCCATCCTGTCCGTGCGCGGTTGGCAGCCATGGCCCGCTTATATTGGCCTTGGCTTCCGTCTCCGCGGCGAGGGCCTGTCGCCCGGGCCGTTTGGCATGATGAATTCGGCCGAGACGTTCGGCCATTTTGGTGCCGGTTCATCGGGCTTCTGGATCGATCCCGCGAGCGACCTGTCCTTCTCGCTCCTGACCACTGGCCTCATCGAGGAAAGTCACAACCTGGAGCGAACGGCAAAGCTCGCTGACCTCGTGATGAGTGCGCTTATCGGCTGAATGGCCGCCGGCCCCGTCCCGTCAGAAGGTTGTGCAACCCGCAGACGATCCCGGTGGCTTCGTGCTAATCAATACACAAACGAGGCGATGGCGGACGCACGAGACAAGGAGCGAGGATGCACTTCCAGGGACTGAATCTGAACCTTCTTGTATCGCTTGACGCCCTCCTCAGCGAAAAGAGCGTCACGCGCGCCGCAGTGCGCCTGCATGTCACTCAGCCCGCGATGAGCGCGTCGCTGCAGCAGCTGAGGCAATATCTCTCGGATCCGCTGCTGGAAAAGGTCGGACGGCAGTTCGAGCTCACCCCGCGGGGAAAGGAGTTGTCTGTATCGGTCAAGGAACTACTGCTGCGGATCAACACCGTCCTGCATTCGGGAGAAACCTTCGATCCCGGCACGGCATCAAGGACGTTCAAGGTCGCGATGTCGGCTCACATGGCAGATCTGCTCGGCGTACCGATCATTCGGCAACTCATCCAGATTGCGCCGAACATCAATTTCCAGATCATCGACCTTGCAATCGATTCCTTCCGTCGGGTCGAGGAAGGCGAGCTGGATTTCTGCATCACGGTTGGAGAGCGCGTCGAAAACAATCCGCCCAATCGCCCCGAGATACTGTCGAGCCGACACCTGTTCTCTGACGAATTCGTGCTGGTGGCGGCCTTGGACAATGATGCCGTCACCGCCGACATCAGTTATGAGCAATTCTGCGAATTTCCGTATATCGAAGTCCGCTTCAGCGGAAACTTCATGAGCCTCCCGGACATAGAGTTGGAGCGCCAGCCACGTCGACCCCGCGTGCAGGCCTGGATGACGACCTCCCAGAACGTGCTCGCCGCCGTGAGCGCCACCCAGGCCGTGGCGATCGTACCGTCGCGCTTGTTCAGGCTCCATCGTGAATATCTGAAACTCAAGAGCGTGGCCCCGCCACTCAAGCTGGCTCCCATCCATCAGATGTGCTTTTGGCATGCCCGCAACGCCATCGACGTCGGGCACGAGTGGTTCGCGGATCTTCTGGAGGAGACGGCCCGCTCAGCGTGGCCAGCCGAGGCAGATACCGAGACTGCATAAATCAAACTGATGCGAAACATAGAAATCGAGGATTTGAATAGGCGGTCGCGGCATGGCTACGAAGCCTAAGCTGTTCAACATCGTGTGACTGGGGAGGCATTGGCAGTTCGCTGTGCAAGACACCGTCAACCCTTCAATGGATGCGGAGTCCGACGAAAGGCTGGTAGCAAACAAAGGACCTGCCTGTGATCGACTTTTGACGATGATGCACAGCCCTTGGACGGGCAGCGCTGCCTGCGCGGATGCGGGCGGCCACTCAGATGATCGATGGGAGAATTGAGATGACCGAAGCCGGCATGACGATGACAGGGAAACGTGTAGTTATTATTGGTGGCGCATCGGGGATCGGCTTTGCGGTCGCCGAACTCGCCCATGCGTCGGGTGCCGAAATCGTCATCGGCTCGAGTTCCGCCGGCAATGTGAAGGCAGCGACGGACCGGCTGTCCTCGGCCACTGGGCATGTCGTTAACCTGCGCGACGAAAGCAGCGTCAGCGGTTTCTTCGAAGAAGTCGGCAGCTTTGACCATCTGGCGATCACTGCCGGGGATTGGGGCGTTCCGATGTTCGCCTCGCTACGGGACCTCGACCTTCAGAGCGCGCATGACATTTTCACAGTCCGCTTCTGGGGTGCGCTCGCCGCGGCAAAATATGCGGCTGCCAAGATCTCTCAGAGTGGATCGATCACGCTTACGGGCGGCATGCTCACGCATCGTCCGATGAAGGGCGCCCCCGTCGCAACCGCTATGGGCGGAGCTGTCGAGTATCTGACGCGCGGCTTGGCGATGGATTTGGCTCCGGTTCGGGTCAACGCAGTCTCCCCCGGCATGATCCTCACCGAAGTCGTCAAGCAGCGGCCCGAGGAAATGCTGCAAGCCATGGTTGCGCACCTTCCTATCCCGCGCTGCGCGTCGCCGCGTGAAGCCGCCATGGCGTATGTCTACCTCATGCTCAACGACTATACGACAGGTCAGGTTCTCCCAGTTGATGGCGGTGGTCATATCGTGTGACAGGCACGTGAGGGACATCATCCTCTCCCGCTAAACTCCAAAAACTCGCTTGGCGCACTCACCCTTTGGAAATGTGCAAGCCTTGCTCACACTTAAGATCCGAATATGGATGAGGGCGTTTTCCCATTGCTGAACGCGCATGGTTCCTAAAGCGTCGAGCTCTTAGCGATCTTGGATGCCCGTCTGAGGCAACGTGGCACAAGAAGGGACCAAGGTGTTCTGTTGATCGGCTGAATGGGGGAGAAGGACGTGAATAGATGTCGTCTGACCCAGGTTTACGGAGAAGACCGTTCTGTCTAGCGCTGACCAGCGCCGTTGTCGAAGCGCTTCGTACCACCGCTACGCAGGAAGAACTGTCGCACCTGATGGCAGCCGTCACGCGCGAGATGAAATTCCGCTACTACGCGTTGATCCATCACGACGATCTGCGAATTCAGCGACCAGATCTCGTCGATCTGAAGGATTATCCGCCAGCCATCGCGGAGCGGCTCTTTGGGAAGCACCGCTATCGACGTGATCCGGTCATTCGCGGTTGCATCTTCGCGGACGGCGCTTTCCTGTGGTCCGATCTGCCGCAGATCATCCGCTTCGATCGGCAGGACCGCGCCAGTCTCGAGATCGGTGAGCGAGAAGGGCTGAACGAAGGAATCACCGTGCCTTACGTCCGCCTCGGTCATCGTATGGGATCATGCACTTTCGCAGGGACTAAGCGCCCAGATCGAGCGCATCATTTCCTTGGTGCCGCGCAGATGGTCGGTATTTTCGCCTTCCAGGCCGCATCCAGGTTGGTGTCGGGCGCGCAATCGATGGCCTCGACCTCGCTCAAGTTGCATCCGCGCCCCCGTGACTGCGTGGTCCTTGCCGGCCGCGGCTATTCAAACAAGGAAATTGCCCGCGCGCTTTCACTGACGCCGCGCACGGTCGACGGCTATCTCACCGAGGCGCGGCGGCTATTCGACGCCCATGATCGTACCGAACTGGTCGTCGGCGCGGTACTTGCCGGTGAGGTCGGACTCCACGAACTCGCCCGTCGTCAACCCGAGTAATCACTCGGTCTATTTCCACTAGCCCGTCGCTGCTTCCTTCGTGGGTGGAAATCACGACCGGGAACACCCCATGATCCACATCATCGACAATCGTCTGGCGTCTGAAAATCGGGCGCTACTCCAATCCATGTTCGCCGACCGCAAGCGTCTCTTCGTCGATCTGTTCGGCTGGGACGTGCCGGTGGTCGACGGCCAGTACGAGATCGACCAGTTCGACAATACCCACACGATCTACCTCATCGTCGCCGAGGAAGACGGTGGACACGCGGCTTCGATCCGGCTGTTTCCGAGCACCGGGCCGCACATGCTCAGCACGCTCTTCCCGCATCTCTGCCCGTTCGGCGTGCCCGCCGACGAAGCGACCTGGGAAAGCACGCGGCTGTGCCTGCCCCAACGGCACGGCGCCGAGCGTCGCCGCGAGCTGCGCAACATGCTCTTTTCCGCGATGGTCGACGTCGCGCTCGATCGCGGCATCGAGCGCTATACCGGCGTCATCCCCGACCCGTTCCGCAAGGAAGTGCTGTCGCTGGGTTGGCAGGCCGAGCCGCTTGGACCTGCGGTGCGCATCCCAGGCGGCCCGATCGGCGCCTTCCTCATCCATGTCCGGCCGGACACGCCCGAGCGGCTTGGCTGGACCGGCGTCTATTCCCCTGTTCTTGACCGGGTGCCGGCGTGAGCTCCGCGGTCGATCGCCACGCCGCGACGCTCGCGCGCGACGGCTGGTGCGTGTTCGGGCGTGCGGTCGAGCCTCGCCTGATCGCCGGGATCGAGGCGGACCTGAACCCGCGTTTTGCTGCTACCCCGCTCTGCCAGGGTGCCTTCTATGGAGAGCGGACCAAGCGGTTCGGTTCGCTGCTGACCCGGTCACCGATGATCGAACGGCTGGCGATGCATCCGATGGTTCTCGATATCGTCGAACAGATGCTGCTGCCATGGTGCGAGCGGATCGCGCTCAACCTGACCCAGGCAATCGAGATCCATCCCAACGCGCTGCCGCAGCTGCCCCATCGCGACCAGGATATGTGGCAAGGCCCCAAGGGCGGTCTCGAATATCTCGTCAACGTCATGTGGCCGCTGACCACCTTCACGCGCGAAAACGGTGGCACACGACTGTGGACGGGAAGCCAGTTCGACCAGAACGTTCCGGCCCTTCCCGAAGACGAAGCAGTTGTGCCGGTCGTTGTCCCGGGCGACGTCCTGATCTTCCTCGGCTCAACGCTCCACGGTGGCGGAGGAAACGCCAGCGCCGCACCGCGTCGAGGCATTGTCATCAGTTACTGCCTGGGCTGGCTGAAGCCGTTCGAACTGCAATGGCTGGTGTATCCGCCACAGGTGGCGCGGCACTTCTCCCCGGAACTGGCCGCGCTGGTCGGCTATGTCCAGCATCGGCCCAACCTCGGCAATGTCGAAGGGCAATGCCCATCGATCCTGCTCGGCGATCATGTGCCGGACCATCTGGCAGCGGTCGATGCGCTTCGGCCGGACCAGGCCGAAGCTGCCGCGATGTTCGTCCGGTCGCAGATGGGCGAGCTTAGCTGAGGCCGCGACGTGAGCACGCCCGATCCCGCTCCCTTTGACGCCATCCTCCGCCGGGGACCAAGCGCGCTGGCCTGGGAGGTGCTTCGGCGCGACCCGGCCTACCGCGCGGCCTATGCCCGCTTGCCGACCCTGCCGCCGACCGGCGTGGCAGCCGATGCCGACTTCGTCGCGCATTGGGGGCTGCACTTTCCCGGAGGATCCGGCCCGGACATGCGCCCGCGTGCTGCCGATATGGTCGGTCGCCGTTGACCCGCGCGTGCTCGCGGTCCGGGCCTTGAAGCCAGGCGATATCGCCGGCGGACGCTTTTTCGACGCACTGCTCGCGAATACGCGGATGGTGCGCGGGCCCCGCGCCGAACACCTCCTGATCGACCGCGGCGGCGAGGTCATCCGGCTCGACGTGATCGATGGGACAGTGGCGGCCGGGCCGGTAACGCTTCGTTTCGATCTGCCCGATGACGATCGTCTCGACATGCAGCTGTCAGTGATGCGTGCGTTTCGCGAGCCGGCGCCTGTCGCACGATCGCATGTGCAACTGGCGCGCAGGCTGCTCGCATTGCAGGCCATCGACGCGCGCGACGCCGGGGCCAGTCTGCGGGAGGTCGCCGCGATGGTGCTTGGTCCCGGCGTCTGGCCCGGAGACGGCGAACACAGGAAGTCGCTCGTGCGGCGGATGATCGTGGCCGGCGACCGGATGATCCGCGCCGGCCCGGCTGGCGCGCTGGTTGATCGGCCGCACGCTACGTGACTATTACATCCATTATGAATGTGATTTGCCGCGACCGACCCTCGTCTTGAGCGCCGCCTTCAACCCGCGGGCCGTGGCGCTTCGGACATTAGGAGAATATGGGGCTCGACGCCAAGTGTTGCCGCCAGTTGGTCCAGCCGATCAATGCTGAGGCTGTACTTTCGCCGTTCGAGCGCACTGACATACGTTCGATCAATGCCCGCCGCGTCAGCCAGCGCTTCCTGGGACATGCCCTTCGACGTCCTCAGCGCTTTGAGATTGCGGGCAAGATTCTCTCGACTCGACACCACACAAGAAGGACGCCATTGTCGAGTGACAATCCACGGAGTATACTAGTCAGCTTGGGGCAGCGGAGGTATGACGGAGTGATCGCGGTCGAGCGAAGGGCGCCGGAAGGCGATGTGGTGGTCGACTATGATCGCCGTCACCTGACGCTCTACGCGGCCCTGCTTGCGGCGGCCGACGCCGGCCGGGCGTGGCAGGACGCCGCGACGTCGCTGATGCGGCTCGATGTCACCGAGCGCGACGCCGAGGCCTGCTGGCGCTCGCATCTCGAGCGCGCGCGCTGGATCGTCGGCGATGGTCTCGGGATCGCGATTGATGCGTTCAACGCGCGCAGGCCTGAGATCAAGGTCGAGTAGAGCCGGCACCTTAAGGGGCTGCGCGATGGAAGCGGCGATCGAATGAAGCTATTCTGGCGTCGTGGATAGCAGCGACGATGCAAGGGACTTTCTGATCGCCCGGGACCTGATCGCCGAGCATGGCGACGATGTCGCGCGTTTCCTCCAGAACAAGATCGATACGTTCATCGCCGCGCACGATTACGAGCAATTGTCGGAATGGTTCGCCATCCGGAATGCCGTCGCGCTCTCGCTGGGCTCGGGTCCGACCGTTCAATAGTCGACCCGCATTGCCTGGCGTTCCTGCGAGATTGGCCGGACCCTGAGCCTTCGCGCGTAACCGCGAAGCACCTCGGCGACGCTTTCCATGTCGATTGGAGACAAGATGCGAACTAGCGCCTAGCACGTTCGTGCGACCGCGCTCTACTTCGACCGCCGCCGGGGCGCCGGTCTCCGCCGAGCCCCTGGCGGGTCTCGGCCATCCGGTCACGATCGCTGGCGCGCCTGTTGACGCCGCGCCTTCGCGCGGCGGCGTTGCTTGTGCCTCTCCCGGTACGGCGGGTGCGGGCGGCGCTCCCGGCTAGGCCCGTCGCGGCCTGCGGCAACCCCTCCGCTGCGCTTCAGGGTGCTCCACTTCGTTCCGCCCTTCGGTGCCGCCGGCCACTGGAGCCGGGCCTCTTGGTCGCTTTTCGCCGCCCAACCCCGCCTTCCGGGGAGGCTTGCTGCTTTTTGGGTGGCGATGGAGGATTGCGATGCGAGAAGCCGCCAACCGTCGTTCCCGCCGCAAGGGTGCGGGCGAAGATCGTCAGACCGAGAACCGGGTCAGCCTCTATGACGAGGTGACCGCGCGCATCGTGTCCGAGCTTGAGGCCGGGCGCTTGCCGTGGGTCCAGCCGTGGGGCGCGGCGGGCAGCGCCGGTCCCGGACTGCCGCGCAATGCGCTCACCGCGCGCAATTATTCGGGCGTGAATGTCCTGATCCTGTGGGGCGCAGTCATCGAGCATGGCTGGCCGTCGCAATCGTGGCTGACCTTCCGGCAGGCGCAGGAAGCGGGTGGGTGCGTCCGCAAGGGCGAGCATGGCGTGACCGTGGTCTATGCCGACCGCTTCACCCCCGAGGCCGAGAAGGAGCGCGCCTCGCGCGATGGCGACGAGGCCAAGGCGGTGCCGTTCCTCAAGCGCTTCACCGTCTTCAATGGTGCGCCGTAACGGCGGAAGTACAAAGGAGCTCTACCATGAGTAGATGATCTTGCTGGCTATAGATCATGCCCACTGGACTAACCTCGGCTAGCAATAGCTGAAATCCTGAAAGGGACGGGGAAAAGTAGCATGTTCAGAAAAGGTCCGGAAGCGCCAAAGCCATCTGCGGCGTCATGGATCAGGGCAAGACGTGTATGGTGAAAGCTATACTGCCTGAACCCCAGTTTGCAGCGGCTAACAACGTGAGCGGTGTCGCAGGATGGTTGACGCGGCACATCGGAGAAATGGAGGAAAGGGCGTTGAGTTCCTCCCGAGCAAGCGGTCATGCCGCGAGCCTGCCAGCTTCTCCGGCGCACCCTCTGTAGGGAGGGGCAAGTGAACGAACGGGGCACCTAACCACGTCGGAACTCCGACTTCCGTAATTGCGGGATCGCCTAAACAGGACGGCTTGCCGGACCTGCATGGCGACGGAGCCGCCATAGTACTCAAATGCCCGGCGTAATGGCCGGGACAGTCTCCACTCTGATGGGGAACGAGCGCGGCCATAAGTGCGGGGCAACCCATGCGAAAAGCCTCAACGCTCGGGGAAGGGCGGCAGCGACTGCGATCAGACAACCTCACGAGGAGGTGTGCTAATGCTGCCAGATACCATCGAGAGGGCCGTCAGATCACTCCCGACCATCATCAGGTCGGGTCGGCGGGTCAATGGACTCTTCCGCCTCATGAAAAGCCCGCTCCTTTGGGAGCATGCCTATCAGCAGATCGCGCCCAACAAGGGTGCGATGACGCCGGGCGTTGACGGCAAGACACTCGACGGCTTTTCGCCCGAGATGGTCAGGTCGATCATCGACCGGTTGGCGGACGGAAGCTATCGGCCCAAGCCGGTACGTCGGGTGTATATCCCGAAAGCCAACGGCAAGAAACGGCCGCTTGGCGTGCCGACCACGGAGGACAAGCTCGTCCAGGAAGTGGTGCGGACGCTCCTTGAGCAAATCTATGAACCGCTGTTCTCGCAGCACTCGCATGGGTTTAGGAAAGGGCGCTCGTGCCATACGGCGTTGGAATCCATCCGCGCCAAATGGACGGGGGTGAAGTGGCTGATCGACGTCGACGTTGTTGGATTCTTCGACAATATCGACCATGATGTTCTGATCGGCCTGCTGGAAAAGCGGATCGCGGATCGTCGCTTCATGCGTCTGATCCGAGGCTTGCTCAAGGCGGGCTATATCGAGGACTGGGTCTATCATCGGACCTACAGCGGCACACCTCAGGGCGGTGTCGTCTCGCCGATGCTGGCGAATATCTACCTCCATGAGCTTGATATGTTCATTGAGGCCCGGATAGTCAGCTTCACCAAGGGCGACAAACGCGGATACACGAATGATTATCGTCGTATCCGCAACCGCATCTCTTACCTTCGTCGGAATGTGGATGCGCTGCGAGCCCAAGGGTTTGCGGACTTCCCGAAGATCACCTCCATGCTGGAGGAGATCGGTCGGCTCAAGGCAGAACGGGCAACCGTTCCGGCCAGCGACGCCCTCGATCCCAACTATAGGAGACTGCGATACTGCCGCTATGCCGATGACTTCCTCATCGGTGTGACCGGCAGCAAAGCGGAGGCACGCCAGTTGATGGATGAGGTCAGGGTCTTCCTGACCGACACCCTGAAGCTGGAAATGTCCGCCGAGAAAAGCGGAATCCGAAAAGCCACGGACGGGGCGCGGTTCTTAGGATACGAGGTCTGCACCAGCACCAACCGTAATCCGCACAAGGCGATCTTCGATGGTCGTCCGACCTTGCGGCGCGGCTTGGCTGACCGGCTGCGGCTTCGCGTTCCGAGGGATCGGGTTGTCCGGTTCGTCAACGACAAGGGCTGGGGCGACTATGAAGCCTTCCGCCCGCGTGGTCGGCCCGCGCTGCGCTTCGCAAGCGACGTGGAGATCGTCCTTGCCTACAATGCCGAATGGCGCGGCTTTGCGAACTATTATGCCCTAGCTGACGACGTGAAGCGCAAGCTGAACAAAGGGGGTTACTTCGCCCTGTTCTCCTGCGTCAAAACCATCGCCGCCAAGCATAGGACATCGGCTCGCAGCGTCTTCGCCAGACTGCGGCGTGGGATGGAATTCTTCATCCGCTTCGAAGTGGGAAATGAACCCCGCGCGATCAAGTTGTGGCAGCTGAAGGATCTGCGACGACATGTACGAACGTGGGGCGGGATCGATAATCCCCGCTCAGCTCAGTTCGTGTTTAGCAGGACAGAGTTGGTCGAACGGCTCAATGCTCGCCAGTGCGAGCGGTGTGGTCGGGAAGACCTTCCCTGTGAAATCCATCACGTCCGCCGGGTCGCGGAGATGCAATATGCCGGACTGTCTCGCCACATGCGAGCAGCCCGGCAGCGCAAGCGCGTAGTCCTATGCGTCGCTTGCCATCATAGCATCCACGCCGGTCAACCAACCGACCGCCAACGGCGGATAGCACGCAGTCGTGGAGAGCCGGATGCGCTGAAAGGTGCACGTCCGGTTCGGAGGGGGGCCGAGCAATGTTCTCTCTGAGACTTTGCCGGCCTACCCTACTCGCGCAGTGCGAGGGGCTGCGCGCCGGGCTGGCGTCCGATCCCGCGCCGCTGCCCGAGCGCGAGATCGTGCCCGTGGCCGAGGAGGTGATCGCCGCGTCGGGCGTGGATTTCCGCATCGGCGGGACGCGCGCCTTCTATGTGCCTGCCCATGATTTCGTGCAGGTGCCGCCGCAGCCCGCCTTCTTCGAGCAGGTCAATTATTACCGGACCTGCCTGCACGAACTGACCCATAATGCCGCGACCCGGATTATGCCGCGCGGCCTCTGGTCGAGGTTAGTTTTCTGGCCTTCGGCCGCGCGGCGATTCGGCATAATCAGAGCCCTTCCAAGAACGCGAGGAGCTGATCGTCTGGTCGGAACCGACCCGACGGGGTTGGCGGAGCGGCGACGCGCGCGAGCGCTTTCTCTTTCATCCGCATGTCGGCGTGGATGTAGATTTGGGTGGTCTCGACGTTCTCATGACCGAGCCAGAGGGCGATCACCGCTGGATCAACACCGTGGTGGAGCAGGTCCATCGCGTTGCTGTGACGTAGCGTATGTGGCGTAACCCGCTTCGCGCCGATGGTGGGGCATGTCCGCGCCGCCGTCAGGCAGTGTTTACGGACGAGATGCTCCAGCGCATCGCGGCTGAGCTGTTCTCCCCGGATCGACGGGAACAGCGGCCTGCCTTCATCCTTATCGCTGCCGATCCATACAGCCAGCAGCTTGGCCGTCTCGCGGCGGAGCGGCGTGGCGCGCTCTTTGCGGCCTTTGCCCATGCAGCGGATGTGCGCGCCTGTCCCCAGTGCGACATCGCCGCATCTCAGGCCGACCAGCTCGGATGCGCGAAGGCCGGTCTGAACCGCGAGCAGCAACAGCGCATGATCGCGCCGTCCCGCCCAAGTCGAGCGATCCGGTGCTGCCAGCAACGCCGCCATCTCCTCGGCATCGAGGAACGTCACCGTGCGCTTCACGTAGCGCTTGTTGGGCATCGCCAGCACGCGCTGGCAGTGCAGCAGCCAGGTCGGATCGGTCATCGCGACGAAGCGGAAGAACGACCGGATCGCGGCGAGCCGAGTATTTCGGCTTCGCGCGCTGTTCCCCCGCGCCGTTTCTGTATGGACGAGGAAGTTGGCGATCAGATCGGCGTCGATGTCATCGACCAACAGCTTGACCGGCGGCTTGCTAAGCTGAGCACTCGCATATCGAAGCAGCAGCCGGAACGTGTCGCGATATCCAGCGACCGTGTGACGGCTCGCTTCCAGCTGGGTGCAAAGCCGGTCGGTAAAGAAGCGCTGGATCAGCGCCGGCAAGGCGGTGGCGCTCATGATGCCATCTCCCCGCCGATCGCGGTGGCACGGGCCATCGCTAGATCGAGCAGCTCCGGCACCGCTTCCAGATACCAGTATGTGTTGGAGGGGTTGGTATGACCCAGATAGGTCGTCAGCCGGATCATCTCGCGCGCCGGGTCTTTGCCGGTCCGATACCAGTTGATCATCGTGCGTACCGCGAAGGTGTGGCGCAGATCGTGGATGCGCGGCCCTCGGCCATGTCGCTGATACTGCTGGTGGGATCGCAAGCCGATCCTCTGGCATGCCTGCGCGAAGTTATAGCGAGCCGAGCAGTCAGTGAGCCTCGTCGCCTTTTCGGTAACGAACATTGGGCTGGCCGGGTGACCGATCAACCGATCGCGCTCCCCGAGGTAGGTGACCAGCTTCGCGACGACGGTATGATCAAGCGGCAGCAGCCGCTCGCGACCGAGTTTCCCGCGTTTGACGCGCAGCACGCCGTGACCAACATCGATATCGTCCCGGGCGAGCGCCAGCGCCTCGCTAATCCTCAGGCCGGTGACCGCCACCAGCCCGAACAGTGTCGAGCAGGTCAGCCCACGAAGGCCATAAATGGATGGCAGCTCGCTGGCGGCTGCGATGATCGCACCGACCTCGGCATCGCTGTAAATGTGCGGACGCGGTCGCTTCGACGAGTCTGGCAGCAGGCCTTGCGGGGGCACCTCGTTGGCAGGATCGAAGCCGCTCAACCACTGTGCGAACAGGCGTACAACGCAGAGCCTCGCGGCGCGCGTCGAGCTAGTCGCTTCCGCCAGCGATGCGTGCCAACGCAGGAACAGTGCCGTGTCGACATAGGTCGCACCTTCAGCGTCGGCGTAGCGGGTAAAGCGGCGGAGGATGCGCTCGGCGGTTCGCAGGTCGTAGCCAAGCTTGCGACGAACGCTCAGATAGCGGTCGAGCTGAGTCGAGAGGCTCATTGCACGCCTCCCTTCACGGGCCAGGGCATCGCGACAGACCGCAGGCCGTCGATATCGAGCCGGGCATATATCATCGTCGAAGAGCGCGAGCGGTGGCGCAGCACGTCGCCCACTTCGTCGAGCGACGCACCCGCGTTCACCAGCTGGGTCGCAAGGCTATGACGCAGCAGGTGCGATCCCACATAGGGCGTCACCGGCTTTTGCCCGGTCGCCTTGAGCGCCTCCTTGAGGATGGAGTTGACGATCTGCCCGTTCGCAAACGGGCGATATGGCGCGCGCTGCGCCACGAACAGGGTTCGGCTCGCCGTAGGGCCACGCTCAGTGCGGAGATAGGAACTCAGCGCGTCACCCACCTCTGGCGAGATGGGCAGGCGGTCATGGAGCTGGCCCTTGCCGCGCACCACCAGCTCGCCGGCACGCCAGTCGATATCGTCGAGCTGGATTGCGATGACCTCGACCGCGCGCAAGCCGAGCCGCGCCATGATCAGCAGCATCGCATAGTCGCGTGCGCCGTATCGGGGATTGTCGCGCGCCGAAGCGAGCACCGCTTCAACGCCCTCTGGCGCGAGGTGCCGAGGGAGGCGCGCATCCCATCGTTTCGCCGTCTTAGGAAGGCTCAGCGACAGATTGGTCGCCGTCAGGGCGCGCCCGAACAGATATTGCAGGAAGGTGCGAACATGCGTCGCGACCGTCTTGTCGCGTCGGCCAGTTGTCAGGACATGCTCGATGAAGCCGATGACGTCGGCAGGTCGAAGCCTCGCCAGATAAAGTGCGCCCTCGCCGAAGCGATGGTCGAGGAACCGATGGGCGAACCTCAGCGTGTGATAGATCGTCCGCGGGCTCAGGCCACGCTGCTTGATGAGATAATCCTCAAAGTCGGTCAGCAGCGCCGCCCGCTTAATCTCCGCCTCGTTCAAAATGTCCGTCATGATCTTGATGCTCCAGATTGTTGGAGCGTCGAAGATTATGCCGAACAGGCCTCGCGCGATCATGCTGCCAACCGCGCCATTTCGACGCCATGCGGCATAATCCGGGTCGCGGCATTATGCCCCTTATGCCGATATCGGCATAAAGTGCACGCCACCGGCCACGCCAAGCGCCTCAATCGCGACCTGACCAACAGCTTCGGCAGCAAGGACTATGCCCGCGAGGAATTGATCGCCTTATCTGGACAGTCTGCGCCGTCCGCAACATTGCAGTAAGGTCGGCGATGGACGCCCACGGTAGGCAGTAATCAGGCTGGCCGTAGCGCTGACCCAAGAGCTGGCGGAGGCCAGCCTGATTACTGCCGGGCCATAGAGCGCATCGGTGTGAGGTCAGCTTCCGGGTGGGGGGTCCGGGGGGAGGGTTTCGGGCCGGTGTCGATCATTACTGTTTGCGAGCGCCGCGAGGCCAAGGGTCTCGATGCGCATGTGCCGCTGATCCTGCGCGGTGACGCGCTCTATGATCCCGATCTGGATCGCTTCTTTCTCGACCTGCCGCTGTCGGGGGTCCGCTCGCGGCACTCGCTTCGCGCCTACGCCTATGATGTTGCGGTCTGGCTCCGCTTTCTCGATGCCTGCGGCAAGACCGTGTGGGCTGCGACCCGCGACGATGTCGATGCCTATCATCGTGAGCGACGCCGCGACGAGGCCGATCACCGGATCACGGCGGCAAGCTGGAACCGGGCTGTCGCCAGCCTCGATCGCCTCTACCGCTGGGGCGAGCAGCAAGGGCTGATCGCCGACGCGCCGTTTAGCCGCCGCGCCGTGTGGCGACCGGCGCAAGGTGGCCGTCGTGGCATGATCGCGGCGCGCAACGACGCCTATGAACGTGTTGCCAGGCGGTCGGATGTGCGGTTCGTCACGATGGACGACTACCACATTTTCCGCGAGGTCGGCCTGCGCGGCCTCACCCCGGACGGCACCGAGCGCCCCGGCGCTCGCGATCGCAACGGGCTGCGCAACGCTCTGTTCGCCGACCTTCTCGTCACCACTGGCCTGCGTCTTGAAGAGGCGTCGGGCCTGCTCGCCGATGAGCTTGCGGCCATCGATCACGACCACGATCAGGCTCAGCAGCTTTGGCTGCGCCTGCCGCCGCCGCTCACCAAGGGCGACCGGGGACGCAGTGTGCTGGTCCCGCGTCGGCTGCTGCGTCAGATCGCCGCCTATGTCGCCGTCGAACGCGCCGCAGGCGTGACCAAGTTCGCCGCGCGGGACGGCGCGGCCAAGCTCGAACGACCGATCCCTGTCACCCGCGCCGGTCTCGACCGCATGCGCGATGTCTGCACCCCAGAGGAACGATGCCGCCTGATCCTGTGCGACGAGGATGGACCACCCCACGAGCCGGCGGCGCTATGGCTGACCGAGGTAGGGCAGCCTGTTCGCCCCAACTCGTGGGAGGTGATCTTCACCCGTGCCTGCAAGCGGTGCGAGGAGAACGGTTTCCCGCTGTCGATCAGTCCCCACCAGCTTCGTCACACCTTCGCAGTCCATATGCTCGCCTTGCTGATCCAGCAGCGGCGGCGCGAAGCGGCATTGCCGGCGGGGCCGGTGGAGAGCTACCGGCTGATCCTGGGCGACCCGCTGCAACAGGTGCAACGTCTGCTCGGCCACGCGAGCCTCACCACCACCTATATCTACCTCGATCATATCGCGACGCGCGCCGATACAGTGGACGCGGCCGTCGAGGAGCTGCTCGCGCTGCTGCCGGGACCGCAGGGCGCATGAGCGGGCATCCCCGCAAGGGCCGGCCTGTCGCTTTCGCGCCGATCACGCCGGAGTCCGTGCAGCCCGATCCTGTGCTCGGCCTCAAGTTCACGATCGAGGCACGGCATGGCGGAACGGTCCTGATCGATATGACTGGGCTCGTTCCTCGCCCACTCGCCATCGCCTTCGCGGGCGCGCTACGTCGGTCAGCGGCGCTCGGCGGCCCCATCGGTGCGGCCAGCGTCATCAAGCAGTATGTAAATGCCTACCGCCTGTTCTTCGCCTGGCTTGGCGATGACGCGCTGAACGTGGCTGGCGTCAGCGACCTGCGCGCAGTCCATATCGATGGGTTCGCCTCCGCGCTCGAACAGCGCGGGATGGGCGCGATCCACCGGCACATAACGGTCGGCAAGATCATCAACACATTGCGCGCGATCGAGGCAGACCGGCCCGATCGGATCGCGTCCGACCTGCATGAGCGGCTGCGCTACACGCTGGCCACATCGGCGGGCCGCTCGACCCCGCGCGATGCTTATAGCCCCTTCGTCGCCCGCGCGTTGCGCGACGCCGCGAGGACCGATGTCGAAGCGATGTTCCGCCGTCTCGGCGCCGACGACCGGACCGATGAGGGCGACCCGGTCATCGCCAGCGCGCGCGCCGATGTCGAAGCGATCATCGCGCGGCAGGGCTTTATCGTCGCAGACCAGCCCGCGCTGAAGAGCCTCTATTTCATGCGCATGCGGCGCGCATTGCCGATCAGCACGCTCATCGACGACCTGCATGGCCGCCATCACCTGCTTGCGCGCGATCTGCCGGCGCTGCTCGTGTTGCTCACGCTCGATACCGGCCTCGAGCCCGAGTGCCTGAAGACGCTGACCGTGGATTGTCTCACCAACCCCCATGCCGGCACGGTGGAACTGCGCTATCTCAAGCGCCGCGCTCGCGGCCGCCGAGCATAAGAGCATGCCACGTCCGCGACGGCGGTGGTGGCACGCCTGGCGGTCTTATTCGTCGCCTGATCGAGGTCACGGCGACTGCCCGCACGCATCTAAACGACGATCGTATTTGGGTTTATCACAACGCTGGCGGCCTGCGGGCAGGTATCGCCACCCGACGGAACGGATCGATTGGCTGGGTGGCGCAGAACGATATTGTCGATGACGACGGCAAGCCGCTTCCACCTGCTGCTCTCCCGGCTCCGCAAGACCCACAAGGCGTTATGGTACACCAAGACCGAGGGGCATATAGCCCGCTTCGCGGTCGGCCACTCGCGCGAGGTAGCGGGCGGCGCCACTATGCTGATCTGCCGTCGCTCCGGCCCCTGCACGAGACGGCCGTCGCCGACGCCTTCCGCGCAGCGGTCGCCGCCCGCGATGCCGACCGTGCTTCCGCCCACCGCCGAGCAGGCGTTGCGCAAAGCGCCCGATCAGGCCGAGCCGCTGATGCCGCTGGCTACCGTGGGTCCGTTGCTCGACGGCGAACAGGATGTCTGGCTCGCCGCCTGCGCGGGCTTCCATAACAGTCCCTTCGCCGAGGCCGGTTCGCCCTGTGCGCAGCCCTTCTGGGGCTGCCTTGATTGCCCTAACGCCGTCATCACCGCGCGCAAGCTCCCCGCGATCCTGGCTTTCCTCGTCTTCGTCGAAAGAACAGCGGCTGAGCCTGCCCGCGACCGACTGGGCGGCCAAGTTCGGCCGCGTCCATGCCCGCATCACCGCCAGGTCGTGCCGGCCTTCTCCGATGCCGTCATCGCCGATGCGCGCCGGCAGATGGAGAGCGAGCGGCTTTATCTGCCGCCGGAGGCACGCGCATGACCATACCCGCCCATGCCCAAGAGCCTGCCTTCGACGATCGCCCCGTGCTGGCGAGCGCGCCGCTCAAGGAGGGCCACGCCCGCGAGGAGCTGTCTCGCGTCGGCGACCCGAGCTGGGATCTCGGTCTCGCCGTATTCCGCGAGAACGCCCGGCGCTGCCACGTCACCGTGCATTTCGACGTGCTCGAACATGCCGATGTGCAGGCGGCGATGCGCGCCTATCTCTACGCCCGTCTCAACGTCGATCTTCCCGGCTACCGCCCGAAGCTGCCGCCGGCGAGCATTCGCCAGGCATTCAACCGTGCCCGCCGGTTCTTCGCTTTCGCCCGTGAGCGGCTCGGACGGCTCGACGTTTCCCGTATCGATCAGGCGTTGGTCGATGCCTATGCCCGGCACCTTCGTGCCGATCCGGCCCGGCGACCCGTCATCGTCGGCCACCTCCTCGAAGTGATCTCCGATCTCTATCACTATCGTGACCACCGCTGGCGGAGGCCTTGCATTCGAGCCCTGGGCCGGACAGGCGCCCGCCGCGTCGCGGGCTACCGGCATGTCCGGGAGAACCGCACGCCGCGGTTCCCGGAAGAGGTCATCGCCGCGCTGCTCGCATGGTCGTTGCGCTACGTCACCGTCTTCGCTGACGACATTCTCGCAGCCCGTCGCGAGCTTGATCGGCTCGAAGCGCGCCGGGATCGTCTCGTCGCCGCCGACTCCGGCCTCCCGGACGCTGATCGCCGGCAACGTCGCCGCACCCGCCTGAAGGCCTATTTCGGTCGCCGACGCCGCGAGGGGCGCGGCGCACCGATCTGGGGCACCGCTCATAACGGCAAGCTGCGCGTCGACCCCAACACCGGCGCCGTGACCCCACCGATCAACGCCCATCTCCTGCATCTCCATGCCGGGATCGACGTGCAGGCCGAGCCAGGCGCGCATCTCCTGCTGACCGGCGGTGAAGCGAGGTTGATCGACGCAGTGGCGGCCGAACTGGGGGTAGAGGTCGGCGGCATGGACACGCCGATCTCGATCGATCCCGAGAGCGGTCGGC